>NZ_JRPT01000002.1:0-133890 GCF_000762865.1 Prevotella sp. S7 MS 2
CTCATAATAGTTAGATAGAGACAAAACTTATTTGCCTTTATTGCTCATATTTAACTATACGAACCATTGTAATTAACTAATATTAACCATAAAAACCAAAAATACAGAATATTTATCAAGTTTTTATTAAAATGTTACCACAAAGGAATATAAGTCTAGAATAACCCTTCTTATTCCTCATCCGGCCATGGACATGGCTTACCAGTCTGCTTAAACACAGGGCGTTGAGCCCCCATACTACGCAGAGAAGTACCCAGTTCTGCCGACAAAGACTTGACGAGTTGGGGCTTTGAAGCAGCCATATCATGCTTTTCACTAATATCTTTCGGAATATTGTAGAGTTCTTTCTTACCCGTCTTATAATTATAAATTAATTTCCAATCTCCCTTTCTAATTGCACAATTCAGACTGATACCGGGGCCGGTATTGCCCCAAACATTCGGATAATTCCACACCAAAGCTCTATTTTTAGATGGGTCTCCCTGCTTAGTCAGCAAGGGTACAAAACTCCGTCCATCAATTACTTGAGGCACCTTGTAGTCTTTCACTCCCGCCATCTCAAGAATAGAAGGATAAAAATCTTCTATCATCAGATATTGGTTACACCGTGTGCCGGGCTGGACACGGCGAGGCCATTTCACTATCATAGGTTCACGGATTCCACCTTCATACATAGAACCCTTCCCACAAGTAAGCGGAGCGTTCTGGGTATAAAGCGGAGCATCGCGCCACTGTAGCCCCGTGGCATATCCACCGTTATCGCTCATAAATATAATAATGGTGTTGTCGGCCTCATCGTTCTTCTCCACCCAATCCATAATGTCGCCCAAACTTTTATCCATACCTTCTACCAAAGACGCATAAGCAGCTTCCTTATCAGAGAGTCCTTTTTTCTTATACTTATCGAAGTAGCGCACATCTTTTTCTATTGGGATATGGACGGCATAATGAGCCATATAGAGATAGAATGGCTGGTTGTATTCCTTGGCCTTCTGTAAAGCTCCTATAGCCTCACGTGTCAAAGCCTCGGTGAGGAACGTACCACTGCCCCAATACTTTTCTAAAGTTGGCACAGCATGCCAAGATGCTTTCTTGCCATCTTTCTCATTGCCATAATTCTCTTCACTCAAATAGGTTGCCGGCGAGCCAATTGAATTACCTGCAATATTCACTTCAAATCCCCAATGACTAGGATTCTCCCCCGGAGTATTCCTTGCTCCCCAATGTGCCTTACCGCAATGAATGGTATGATAACCGTTCTCGCGCAATAATTCCACAAACGACTTGCCAACATAAGTATAATCTGTACCCGAAACCTGACTGATTCCGTTTACGTTCCAATCGGGAGGTGCCACGGTCTCGTCCTTGCTATCGGTCGAAACTCCCTTTACTTTAGTCCAGTTAGTCACACGATGGCGAGCTGCATTTGAGCCGGTCATCAAACTACAACGGGTCGGCGAACTGATAGGTGTGGCATAGGCTTGCGTGAATAGCATACCTTGTGCAGCCAATCGCTCCATATTCGGCGTCTCATAAATGTCATTATAACGCGTGCGCTGCGTCCAAAAAGGTACGGAAGTATCTTGCCAACCCATATCATCTACCATAAAAAGGATGATATTCGGACGTTTGGTTTCATACTGTGCGGTATGTGCCATCGTTGTCAATGGACTCGTTGCCGCCAATGTCAAAATAGGTAATAACTGCTTTGATGCGTTCATTTCTTCGAATTAATGATAATGAATTATAGGTTAAGATGATATGATTAATAGATAAAAGGCAACTCATCTCTCTTTGAAAGAGCTAGAAGAGGATACCCCTTCCATTTCTATGAGCCACCCCGGCCGACATACCTTGGCATGTACGATAACATGGGGGATAGCAGGATAGAGTCGGCGGAGGAAAGCTTCCACCGGTACATAGTCTGATATGTCACGCAAATAGACTACTAGATAATCTAACTGCTGCATACGGGCTCCACCATCTTTCAGCAACATACTGATATTCTCCAACAACCGAGCCGTTTGACGCAACACATCTCCACGATAAAGTATCTGCCCTTTTTTATCGATAGAGGCTGTCCCCGATATAAAGCAACGCTGTGATAAGGCGGTCGTGATACGCGTTCCACGCTCGAAAGCCACCCCGTATTCATGCGTTGGATTTAGATATTCCAATGCTTGAAGATACTTTTTATCGCTTTCTACGATGTGGGGGAAGGTCAAGAAGTCCATTCCCACGGCAGCATGGCACACTGCTGTTGCCCCTCCAATACCTGTACTCGCAATAAAATGCGTGTCGGTGGTCAATCCATATTGTGCAAACACGTCGTTACGAGCCTTTACGATGTCGGCATAATCATTATCGATATCAGCTACATAAATCCATGTTCGCACCAAATGTTCGCTCATCGTGAGGTGTAAAGAATCGGCTATGGCTATGTATTTTTCAAACAAGAGCCGTGTCTGTTCGTAAGCATTATGACCCGACACTTCCTCATCTGTCAGTCGCAAAGCGTGGAAAAGTGTCTCCGGTGCTTGATCATCGGTCATCAACAACAGTGAGATTTTACTGCCATCGGCCGGTGCTTGCTCCACAATGGTACAATTGTTATCCGACAATAGATCTATATATAAAGGTGAATCCAGCAACTGTGCGTGCTGATTCAAGATGTCACTCAGAAATATTTTGCAATAGCATAGACTTCGACCATCTAGTTTTTCCATATCCAGATAGTCGCCCACAGCTAAATAGAGTTCACCCAGCCGCTCGACAAAACTACCGCGACTACGAGGTGAAAACACAATATATTTATGCATAGATAGGTTTATTTCCTACAAAAATAGAAAATATTATCGAAATACAAATAGGATATAGCGGCTTATTTCATTTCATCTATAATCACATATCCTATAATCCGCAATTCTCATCCGTCATCTATTCTGCTGCATCATAACAACCTTATCACCTTGTACCTGATATTGAAGATGATAAGTCTCACCTATGATACGCAATGCTAAGGACAAATCGTCCACCGGCAGGGTTCCTGTGAAGCGGTCAGTGAGCATCAACGACACGTCCAATCGAATATCCACACCGTAAGAAGCTTCTATAGCTTCAAGCACTGCACCCAAAGCTTGGAGCTTAAACACCAACGGACCACGCTTCCAAGCACCGATATACTGTACATTGACCGACTTGGCATATTCTATACAGAAGGCATAAAGGCGCTTGGCATATAGCTTCATAGACGAGGCGAAGTGCATGGGTGAGCCTTGCTTTAAGTCGATTATGATTTGTTTCTCATCGTACATGTGAGTACCACCAGTCTTAATGACGATGCAAATATAATCAAAAACAAAATAAAACTAGAATTTTAGTATGCCCAATTAGGCACACAAACCAAGCATATAGAAAAAGGACTCCACCTTGCCACGCAATATTTTCAAGGCTTTGCTCACTTGGTGTTCTACCGTTTTCTCCGAGATACCCAACTCAGAGGCTATCTCACGGTACTTCATATTATCGCGTTTACTCATCACGAACACCTCACGGCAACGCGTAGGAAGTTTATCTATGGCAGTCCACAACTCTGCCTCATGAAAAGATCGTTCCTCTGCTTCCCCGTCGGTCAGCGTTCCTTCCAAATCAGAAGGTAGCACATTCCCGTCTATCGGGTTCGCCTTACGAATATTATCGATACACATATTTCGCACCGATGTATAGAGAAAAGCCTTCACATTGTCCACCGGCCGGTCTTTCTTCCTTTCCCACAACTTGGCAAAACATTCCTGTACCACGTCTTCGGCAGCATCAATGTCATGCAAATAGTGTATGGCATAGAGGCACAACGGGCGGTAATAATATTGAAATGTGAGCGTGATGTCCATCGGTATTACTTAAAAGGCTTACCGGGCAACCACCCGATAAGCCTTACAAAGTTATCTATCTCCTTAGAGGTTAGGATTATCCTTACCCCAATCAGCTACTGCAGGAACGATTTCGAGACCTACAATTTCATCGCGCATCTTGCAAAGATGGTCGTAAGAAGCCTTCAATGAAGCCATCTCCTCTTCTGTACCCTGTGGCAATACATAGTGTACACCGGTAGCATCGATGGTAGTAGGCATAGCCATCATTACATTGTGGAAGCCGAGCTTATCGTCGTTTACATAGCAACCTGCTGGCAATGTGAACTTCTCACCGCCCATAGCTGCCTCTATCATCTTCACTGCGTTGTAAGCAGGGCTCTGGAATGAGCTGCGACCACGGAGCTTGATAATACGTGAACCACCCTGTACAGTGTTGTGCTTGATTTCTTCCCACTTCTCAGCAGAGAGACCACAATCAGCCAAAGGCTTGCCGTCTACCTTTACTTGAGATGCAAACACTGCCATCTGCTCGCCGTGACCACCGTATGTATGTGCACCGGTTACCTTGTCTTGCTGTACACCAAACTCCAGTGCCAAAGCTTGCTGAAGACGAGTAGAGTCAAGAGCTGCGAGAGAAGTCAATTGATTTGGCTTCAAACCAGAGTGGATAAGAGCTGTCAAAGCTGTAACATCAGCGGGGTTGAAGATAACAACAACGTGCTTTACATCGGGGCAATACTTCTTGATATAGTCACCGAACTCAGCTGCAATCTTACAGTTACCTTTGAGCAAGTCCTCACGTGTCATGCCCTCTTTACGGGGAGCACCACCTGAAGAAATGATATACTTAGCACCTGTGAAAGCCTCTTCGGGATTGGTAGTCCATGTTACGTTTGCCCCAGGGAAGCCACACTGAGCGATTTCGTCAGCCACACCGTGAAGTCCGGGCTCAAAAATATCATAGAGACAAAGGTTAGGAGTCAGGCCCAATGTAAGTACGGTCTGAGCCATGTTAGAACCAATCATACCGCCGGCACCGACGATAACGAGCTTTTCGTTTGTTAAAAATTCCATAATTATTAGTTATTTTAAAAAAGTTGTAAGTCTACCATTTGATTTCCGCAAAGTTACAAAAAAATGCTTTTACAACATAGTTTGCTATCATATTAATGTGTTATTAAACTTAAAAAACGAAAGCAGAATCACGTTAAATATTCTATATGTCATGTAGATATGACAATTTGCAACATTTGCTTTTGTCCGTATCGCTTTTATTTCTTAAATTTGTCTATCATTAAACAAAACAAGTAGACATGAAAACCGCAATATCCGAACGCCTCCAATTACTGCGCGAACAGTTGAAACGTGAACATCTCGCTGCATTCATCTTCCCTAGTACCGACCCGCATCAGAGCGAGATAGTACCTTACCATTGGGCAAGCAGAGAGTGGATAACGGGCTTTGACGGCTCGGCCGGGACAGCCGTCGTCACTATGAATAGTGCCGCCTTGTGGACCGACTCGCGCTATTTCCTCGCTGCCGCCGAGCAATTAAGCGGAACGGAATTCCAATTGATGAAAATGGGACTGCCCGAAACACCGTCTATCACAGAATGGTTGGCTCATGAACTACACGAACTTGACGGACCGGAAATAGGTATCGACGGCATGGTAGAGAGTAGCGTGGAGGCAGAAACACTCATCGCTGAGATGAGAGAGCACGGTGGTATCACCGTACGCACCAACTTCGACCCATTGCAACAGATATGGAATGACCGACCGGAGATACCACTTAACCCCATCATGCTGCACCCTTTGAAATATGCGGGAGAAGACACAATCTCCAAACTCCGGCGCATTCGTCAGGCACTACGCGAAAAACATGCCGACGGCATACTCGTCTGCGCACTCGACGACATAGCTTGGACACTCAACTTACGTGGCAGCGACATCCCTTGCAATCCACTTTTCGTGAGCTATTTACTCATATCGAGTACAACAGCCACTCTCTTCGTCGACTCACGAAAGCTATCACCCGAAGTAGAAGCCTATCTGCAAACAGCGCATATAGACGTCGCTCCCTATGAAAAAGTAAAAGAAGGATTGGCGCACTATTTTGAATACAACATACTCATAGACCCTTCAGAAGTAAACTACACGTTGAGCAAGGCTATCAAATGTCAAGCTGTCGTACGCGAAACATCACCCATCCCCGCCTTGAAAGCTATCAAGAATTCTACTGAGATAGCCGGCTTTCGCCAAGCCATGAAGCGCGACGGCATCGCCATGGTGAAATTCCTACGATGGTTACGACCGGCCGTGGAAGCCGGTGGACAAACAGAAATAACTGTAAGCGACCGACTGGAGCAGTTCAGGGCGGAGCAAGCACTCTACAAGGGGGTGTCATTCCCCACCATATCAGCTTACGAAGCCCATGGAGCCATCGTACACTACGAGCCTACAACAGCCACCGACATTCCACTCAAACCTTGCGGATTCATACTCATAGACAGCGGAGCACAGTATCTAGACGGCACGACCGACATCACACGCACCATCCCACTCGGCCCCATCACCGACGAACAGCGCCATATCTACACCCTTGTACTGAAGGCACACATACAACTAGAGCTTTGTAAATTCCCCGATGGAACGAGTGGCACACGCATCGACGCCGTAGCTCGTCAACCGCTTTGGCGCGAAGGACTAAACTTCATGCATGGCACAGGACACGGCGTGGGCAGCTATCTATGTGTTCACGAGGGGCCTCATCAGGTGCGACAGGAATACAAACCAGCTCCCCTGCATGCCGGAATGACCATCACCGATGAACCGGGTATCTACCTTGCCGGAAAGTTCGGTGTCCGTATTGAGAACACCCTCATCGTAGAAGACTATCAAACCACTGCCATGGGACATTTCCTACAGATGGATTCCTTGACCTTATGCCCCATTGATTTGAGTGCCGCCGACCTATCTCTGCTTACCCCCGAAGAACGATCATGGCTCAACAGCTACCATCAGTATGTCTACGACGAACTTGCACCGGAACTCAATACCGATGAGAGAGCGTGGTTAAGAGAAGCGACCAAAGCAGTGAAGTAATCCTTATTTTATCGAATAGCCGAAGTTTTGACTATTCAATTTACCAAGCCCCCATGTTGCATATTTATGCACTAAAAAGACCAACACCTCATAATTTATCACCTAAATATGCAATTTTATACAAAAATATTTGGTTATTCATGCAACAACACATACTTTTGCAACCGTATAATGAATAAAAATACAAAGCATGAAAGATAAAGGAAGCAGAATAGACGCCCTCAAGATGCTCATTTCCAGCAAGGAATTAGGAAGCCAAGAGGAAGTGTTGAAAGCATTGCAACAAGAAGGTTTCAAATTGACACAAGCCACATTGAGTCGCGACATGAAGCAACTGAAAGTGGCAAAGGCTGCCAGCATGAACGGTAAATACGTATATGTATTGCCCAACGAGACGATGTACAAGCGCGTACATAAACCTATGAGCGTGCTGGAAATGATGAATACACCGGGCTTTCTATCGGCCAACTTCTCTGGAAACATGGGAGTCATCAAGACAAGACCGGGCTATGCGAGCAGCATAGCGTACAACATTGACATGAACGACATACCGGAAATCTTGGGAACAATAGCCGGCGACGACACCATATTTATAGTATTAAAGGAAGGGGTAAGCGAACAAGCGGTGTTGAAGAAACTTTATTCAATTACTTCCATGTAAATCTTTCAACACCATACATTCATGGGGATAATAACAAAAAGATGAAAGAACAAGACCAAACTACAGAAACAGCCTCCCCCATTACAGTTTCGAGACCGAAAGACAAGATTCAAGTGGTAGTGGCCGATCCCTCCCACGAGATATACGTAGACACCATTTTAAAGACTATTGAAGAAGCGGCAAAAGTGCGTGGTACCGGTATTGCCAAGCGTACACACGAATATCTAGCTACTAAAATGAAAGAGGCGAAGGCCGTCATTGCCTTGGATGGCGATAAGTTTGCCGGATTCAGCTATATCGAGACATGGGGAAACAAGCACTATGTGACAACTTCAGGCCTCATCGTGCATCCCGATTACCGCGGACTAGGACTGGCCAAACGCATCAAAGACATGACTTTCACGTTGGCACGCAAGCGTTGGCCACACGCAAAAATATTCTCATTAACATCCGGATCGGCCGTGATGAAGATGAACACCCAATTAGGTTATCATCCCGTAACATTCAGTGATTTAACCGACGACGAATCTTTTTGGCGCGGATGTGAGGGATGTGTGAATAAAGATGTGCTCCATCGAACAGGCCGTAAATACTGTATTTGCACTGCCATGCTTTTCGATCCGGAGGAACAGCTGCCCGCAAAGATTCCCGCAGAAGTGATGGAGCGGGTCATGAAGATAGAAAATGGATACAAAGAATAATGATTGAAAGGAAATAGAATATGGGAAAGAAAAAAGTCGTAGTAGCCTTCTCAGGCGGACTTGACACCTCATACACCGTAATGAAACTCACCCAAGACGGGTGGGATGTATATGCCGCATGCGCTAACACCGGCGGTTTTAGTGCCGAACAGCTCAAGACCAACGAGGCAAACGCCTATAAATTAGGTGCCGTAGCCTACGCTACGCTCGACGTCACACAGGAGTATTACGAGAAAAGTTTGAAGTATATGATATTCGGAAACGTAATGAGAAACAATTGTTATCCCATATCCGTATCATCAGAACGTATCTTCCAAGCCATCGCCATTGCCCGCTATGCAAAAGAAATTGGAGCTGATGCCATCGCCCATGGTTCTACCGGAGCCGGCAACGACCAAATTCGATTCGACATGACTTTCCTTGTCATGGCTCCGGGAATTGAGATTATCACCCTCACACGCGACAAAGCGTTGAGTCGTCAAGAGGAAGTGGACTACTTAAACGAACATGGATTCTCGGCCGACTTCACCAAATTAAAATACAGCTACAACGTAGGTATCTGGGGAACTAGTATCTGTGGCGGTGAATTACTAGACCCCACACAGGGATTACCCGAAGAAGCTTACTTGAAACATGTCACTTGTAATGAAGAAACCGATCTCAAAATCACATTTAAGAAAGGTGAGATTGTGGCAGTCAACGGTGAACTGTTCGATGACAAGATAGCCGCTATTCAAAAGATAGAAGAGATAGGTGCAGCCTACGCCATTGGTCGTGACTGCAACGTTGGAGACACAATTATCGGTATCAAAGGCCGTGTAGGCTTCGAAGCCGCTGCTCCAAAATTGATTATCGAAGCACATAGATTGTTGGAAAAGAGCACGCTCAGCAAGTGGCAACAGTACTGGAAAGAACAGGTAGCCAATTGGTATGGCATGTTCTTGCACGAGAGTCAATATCTCGAACCGGTGATGCCAGATATCGAAGCGATGCTCACCAGCTCACAACGCAACGTAAACGGTACCGCCATCTTAAAACTTCGCCCCTATGGTTTCCAAACTGTTGGTGTAGATAGTGACGACGATTTGACGAAATCCAAGCTCGGAGAATATGGCGAGATGCAGCATGGATGGACTGCCGAAGAGGCCAAAGGGTTTATCAAGGTAAGCTCTACACCGCTGCGAGTATACTACGGGGCACATCCGGGAGAGGAGAGGTAAGAACCTCCCCCATCCCCTCCCAAGGAGGGGAGTCCACCTGTCAACTTGTTTACTAGCCAACTCAAGAACTCAGAAACTTAAGAACTTAGAGGCTCAAAAAGACTGGTCAACTTGTTTACTAGCCAACTCAAGAACTCAAAGACTTAGGAACTTAGAGACTCGAAAAGACTGGTCAACTCGTTTACTAGTCAACTTAAGAACTCAAAGACTCAAGAACTTAGAAACTTAAAAAATCACCAAATGTCAACAGGAAAAAGAATTTATCGACCTAAAGACCGCATGGTTGCTGGCGTATGTAGTGGTATTGCAGCGTATTTCGACTTCGACCCGACGCTCACACGCATTCTCTACACTCTGCTAACCATCTTCACCGCATTCAGCGGAGTCATTCTTTATTTGATATTATGGCTTATCGTGCCGAGTGAATAAGGGGATTATTGATAGCAAATAAATACCCAGCAACTCAGAAACTAAAAAACTCACCAACTTATAAACTTATAACAAATGATTAAAGTAGGAATCTTCGGTGCAGCCGGATATACAGGTGGCGAACTCATTCGTCTGCTATTGAATCACCCGGAAGCTGAAATCGTATTTGCAAACAGCGAGAGTAACGCCGGCAATCCTTTGACCGATGTTCACGAAGGCTTGTATGGTGAGACCGATATGAAGTTTACCGATGAAATGTCTTTCGACAAAGTAGACGTCGTTTTTTTCTGCTTTGGACACGGAAAGAGCGAGGCCTTCTTGAAAGAGCATACTATTCCTGACCACGTGAAGATTATAGATCTGGCACAAGACTTCCGTTTAGAAGCTCTCGGCAATGACTTTGTGTATGGCTTACCCGAACTCAATAAAGAGAAGATAGCCCACGCCCAGCACGTAGCCAATCCCGGATGCTTCGCCACTTGCATCCAACTGGGACTGCTCCCCGCTGCAAAACTCGGTATCATCAAGGAAGATGTGGCTGTGAATGCTATCACTGGAAGCACCGGAGCCGGACAAAAACCGGGTGCAACGACGCACTTCTCATGGCGTAACAACAACATGAGTATCTACAAAGCATTCAAACATCAGCATGTACCGGAGATTCGACAGAGTCTGAAACAAGTCCAAGGCCAGCTGGAGGCAAACATTGATTTCATTCCCTATCGCGGTGATTTTGCCCGCGGTATCTTTGCCACTGAGGTGATCAAAACCGACGTCGACATCGACACCATCATCAAAGCATACAAAGATTTCTACCAAGACGCAGCCTTCACCCACTATGTAGACAAGGCCATCGACCTGAAAGAGGTGGTCAACACCAACAAGGTACTCGTGCATTGCGATAAGATAGACAACAAACTTCTCATCACTTGTTGCATCGACAATCTCTTGAAGGGTGCAGTAGGACAGGCTGTCCAAAATATGAACATCATGTTTGGAATCGACGAAACCACTGGACTGAAATTAAAAGCTAGTGCATTTTAGCCCCACCCCCAGCCCTTCTAAAAAGAGGAAAAAATAAAACAACGCCTCCTTACAAAAGCCCCCTCCTTTAGGGAGGGGGTTGGGGGAGGCCCAACATACACACCCATGAAACTATTCGACGTATATCCACTATTCGATGTAAACATCGTGAAAGGCCGGGGATGCAAGGTCTGGGACGACCAAAACCAAGAATACCTAGACCTTTATGGTGGCCATGCCGTCATCAGCATCGGTCATTGTCATCCGCATTATATAAAGCGGATAACACAACAACTCAACGAATTAGGATTCTATTCCAATTCTGTCATCAACAAGCTACAAGTAGAATTAGCCGAGCGACTGGGCAAGATTTCCGGTTACGAAGACTATAGTCTCTTCCTCGTCAACTCCGGGGCAGAGGCCAACGAGAATTGTCTGAAGTTAGCATCGTTCCATCATGGACGCAAACGTATATTGTCTGTAACCAGAGCTTTCCACGGTCGTACGTCGTTGGCAGTAGAAGTTACCGACATTCCTAAGTACGTTGCGCCGGTCAACGAGACCAACAACGTAACCTTCTTACCAATGAATGACCTCGCTGCTTGGGAATCCGAACTGGCCAAAGGCGATGTATGCGCCTGCATCTTGGAATGTATTCAGGGTGTCGGAGGCGTCAATATGGTCACTCCAGAATTCGCGCAAGGTCTACAAACGGCTTGTCGCAAATACGGTACGGTACTCATCTGCGACGAGATACAATGCGGTTACGGTCGTTCAGGAAAATTCTTTGCCCACCAATGGTTGGGCATTCGTCCCGACCTTATCAGCATGGCCAAAGGCATTGGCAATGGTTTTCCGATGTCCGGTATCCTCATCTCGCCAGAGTTTGAAGCCGTTTATGGACAGTTAGGCACCACCTTTGGCGGAAACCATTTAGCTTGTACGGCAGCCTTGGCAGTACTCGATGTATTCGAACAAGAACACTTAGTGGAAAATGCCAACACGGTTGGTACCTATTTTATAGACCAACTGAACAAGCTAAAAGAGGAAAACAGCCACATCATAGAGGTTCGCGGACGCGGCCTGATGATTGGTGTCGTCATGGATATTCCTCATAAAGAGGTGCGTCATAAGCTCATCTACGAGCAACATTGCTTTACCGGATGTGCCGGAACCAACATTCTCCGCATTCTCCCTCCCCTCTGTTTAAGTAGAGAAGAGGTAGATGAGTTCATGAGAAGATTTAGAGTTGTACTGGAAGAGATATAGTTTAAGAGATAATGGGAAGTTTTATAGGAGTTATCAGGAGTTATCTGAAGTTAATGGGAGATGTTTAATAGAAGATAGTGGGAGTAAACGGGAGTAAATAGGAGTTAATAGACAAATGTTTAAAGTATAAGATATGGACAAATGTCCGCTATCTCCTATTAACTTCAGATAACTCCTGATAACTCCTATAAACCATCTCCCATTAACTCCCGCTTACTTCTGTTATCTCCCATAAAATATCCCATTCCTCCCATAAAAATAAACCTATGAAAATAAGTATTATCGGAGCAGGTGCCATGGGTGGCTCATTTGCCGAAGGACTGCTCAAAAGCGACATTGTAAAACCGGCGGATGTGACCGTAGCCAATCCCCATTCCGACAAGCTAGACCGCTTTGCCGAACTCGGCGCAAGCGTCACCACAGACAACAAGGCAGCCGTAGTAGATGCCGATGTAGTAGTCTTCGTGGTTAAACCATGGTTGGTTGAACATGTTATTAACGAGGTAAAACCTTTCATGGATTACACTCGACAGATGGTCATTAATATGGCTGCTGCCGTCGATGCCAACCAACTAAAAGCATGGTTGGATAAAAATGGTATCGTCCCCCCACTCTTTCAAGTGATTCCCAACATCGCCATCGCCGTGAGAGCATCCATGACTTTCATCGTCCCAGTGGGCACCGACGATGGTCAAACAGCCACCATCAAGCAGATTTTCGACGACTTGGGACAAACCTACATCACCGATGAACAACACTTGGGAGCCGGAACGACACTAGCCAGTTGCGGTATCGCTTATGCCATGCGCTACTTCCGGGCTGCTTCTGAGGGTGGCGTAGAACTAGGTTTCAAGGCCGATGTGGCCAAAGACATCGTGCTACAGACTGTAAAAGGAGCGGTAGAACTACTTCAAGCCAACGGAAATCACCCCGAAGTAGAGATAGATAAGGTGACGACACCGGGTGGTTTGACCATTCGCGGACTCAACGAAATGGAACACGCAGGCTTTACCAGTGCCGTGATTAGGGGTCTGAAAGCCGGACTTAAATAGTTCGTTGCACCCACTTATCAACTCGTTCATTTATCAACTCGCCCACTCTTATTTTTCTAAAGAGGCTCTTTTAGCTTGCTGCAAAGCCTCTTCAGTGATGCTGCACGGGCTTAACAGCAATGCTGAAATGCCCTTGCAGCAAACCCAAAGAAATATAGACGAGTTTTTCACATGCTTTTTTTACACCCCTATATAATATAAGGTGTAATCTTGCACACACTAAATAGTTGTGCGCAAGAATTTTAGATATGTTCAGAATCTGCCCAAAAAATCGCCTTCACACGTCAGTATAATAAGAAAAAGTTTCGTACTTTTGGACTTGAAATCAATCATAATAACCACAAAATGGAAGAATCAATCAAACAAATCGGCCAACGACTGAGAGGCCTTCGCGAAGTGCTGAACATCCCAGCAGAGGAAGTTGCAGACCTATGCGACATCAGTTTGGAACACTATCTGAAGATTGAAGCCGGCGAAGCCGACCCATCGGTATATCGCCTTTCAAAGATTTCAAAACGATATGGCATCGACCTAGACGTGTTGCTCTTCGGCGAAGAGCCGCGAATGAGTACCTACTTCTTGACTCGTTACGGCCAAGGACCGGAGATAGACCGTGGCGACAGCTACAAATATCAGAGTCTGGCCGGAGGTTTCAGAGGCCGTAAAGTAGACCCATTCTTGACACAGGTAGACCCGTTACCAGACGGAAAGAAATATAACAAGAACACCCACAACGGACAAGAGTTTGACGCGGTGATTGAAGGACAACTAGAAATAACAATAGACGACAAAGAATTGGTTCTGTCAAAAGGCGATACCATCTACTTCGATGGACGTCGTCCCCACTGCATGCGTGCATTGGGAGGAGAGCCAGCTAAATTCCTTTGTGTAGTCATCTAATCAAGCATGCGAAATGATAGAAAGATTCTTAAAACAGACCCACTTTACTTCGGAGGAAGATTATGCCAAACATCTGCAATTCATCGTACCCGAAAATTTCAACTTTGCTTACGATGTGATGGATGTATGGGCTGAAGAGCAGCCCGACAAACTGGCTTTATTGTGGACTAGCGAACGAGGAGAAGAGATTCGATTTACGTTCAAAGACTTGAAAGAACAGACCGACCAAACGGCTTCATATTATCAAAGTCTGGGCATCGGACATGGAGATAAGGTGATGCTTATCTTGAAACGCCACTACCAGTGGTGGTTGTCGGTGTTGGCATTACATAAGTTAGGAGCCATAGCCATTCCCGCTACGCACATGCTAACCACTCACGACATCGTGTATCGAAACAACGGTGCGAGCGTGAAAGCAATTATCTGTGCCGGCGACGAATACATCATTGAACAGATAACCAATTCGTTGCCCGACAGTCCAACGGTCAAAGTGTTAATCAGCGTAGGCCCTCACGTACCGTCACATTTCCACGATTGGAACAAGGAATGGAAGCAAGCACCGCCCTTTAAACGCCCCGAACACGTGAATACCAACGAAGACATCATGATGATGTACTTCACCAGTGGTACCAGCGGAGAACCCAAGATGGTGGCACACGACTTCCTCTATGCCCTTGGGCACCTGACAACAGGTATCTATTGGCACAATCTGAATGAGAATAGTATCCACTTGACGGTGGCCGACACAGGTTGGGGAAAAGCCGTATGGGGCAAACTCTACGGTCAATGGTTTGCCGGTGCAGCGGTATTTGTGTACGACCATGAGAAGTTCACAGCCGAGAAAATCATGCGACAGATAGAGAAATATCGCATTACATCGTTCTGTGCTCCCCCTACCATCTACCGTTTCATGATTCACGAAGACTTCTCTCAATACGATTTAAGTAGTCTACAATACTGCACAACAGCCGGAGAAGCATTGAATCCATCAGTGGCCGAGAAGTTCAAACAACTCACCGGTGTCAGCTTGATGGAAGGTTTCGGACAGACGGAAACAACGATGACGCTCGGTACATTCCCTTGGATAAAGCCGAAGCCGGGCTCTATGGGCAAGCCTAATCAGCAATACGATGTCCACTTATTGCGCCCCGACGGTACCGAATGTGAAGATGGTGAGAAGGGAGAAATCTGTATTAAGGTAGGCGACGAGAAACCTTTAGGGCTCTTCAAAGGCTATTATCGCGATGAAGAGCGCACCAAGGAGGTTTGGCATAACGGCATCTACCACACCGGCGATATGGCTTGGCGCGACGAAGACGGCTACTATTGGTTTGTCGGTCGTACCGACGACGTCATCAAGAGTAGCGGTTATCGCATCGGCCCGTTCGAGGTTGAAAACGCTCTGATGACCCATCCGGCCATCTTGGAATGCGCTATTACAGGCGTACCCGACCCCATTCGTGGCATGATAGTGAAAGCAACGGTCGTTCTAGCCGACGGTTGGAAAGACAAAGCGGGCGACGAACTGGTCAAAACATTGCAAGACCACGTGAAGCATGTCACCGCTCCTTACAAGTATCCACGCATCATTGAGTTCGTCAACGAACTTCCGAAGACCATCTCCGGTAAGATTAGACGCGTGGAAATCAGGCAAAAAGACGGAGCAGGAAATAGTTAACAAGGAGACAAGTTGACGAGTTGACAAGAATTTGCATACTCGATTTACCAAATAATCGAGTAACCGAAACCCTCGTTAACTTGTCAACTCGTAAACTGGTAAACTGCAAATAACAATGAAACGAATCGTAGTAAAGGTTGGTAGCAACGTGCTCACACGCGACGACGGGAAGCTGGATGTAACCCGAATGTCGGCCATTGTCGATCAAATCGTGTGGCTTCGACACAATGGATATGAGGTGGTTCTCGTATCATCGGGCGCCATGGCCAGTGGTAGAAACGAGCTACAAGTGTCTAAAAAGCTGGATAGCGTGGCACAACGCCAACTCTTTTCTGCCCTCGGACAGGTAAAGCTCATCGGTCTTTACTACGATTTGTTCCGCGAATATGGCGTGCATGTGGGACAGGTATTGACCATGAAAGAGAGCTTTTCCACTCGTGGAGAGTATCTGAATCAACGTGCTTGCATGTCGGTAATGCTCGAAAACGGTGTTATACCCATCGTCAATGAGAACGATACCGTGAGTGTTACAGAGCTGATGTTCACCGATAACGATGAACTTTCAGGTCTTATTGCCTCCATGATGGATGCCGATACACTGGTCATCTTGAGTAATGTAGACGGTATCTACAACGGTTCACCCTCCGAACCCGGTACCCGTGTCATCCCCGTAGTGAACTACGACCGCGACATCAGTGAATACATCCAGAGCACGAAAAGCGGATTTGGCCGTGGCGGTATGATTACCAAGACCAACATTGCACGCAAAGTGGCCGAGGAAGGTATCAAGGTTCTCATCGCCAATGGGAAGACTGAGAACATTCTTATCAATCTGGCTACACATCCACAAAGCACCATACACACCGAGTTTAGGCCGAATCCGACTCCTACTTCGGGTGTAAAGAAATGGATAGCCCATAGCGAAAGCTTCGCCAAGGGATTGGTTCATATCAACGACAAAGCCGCAGAGGCCTTGAAGGGAGAGCAGACCGTAAGCCTGTTATTGGTGGGAGTGACTGCTATAGAAGGCGATTTTGAAGAGGGAGATATTATCAATATCATCGATTCAAAAGGCCATACGGTGGCCGTAGGACGCAGTGCCTACAGTGCCGAAGAGGCGCAAACGCATATTGGTAAACACGGACTCAAGCCGCTTGTACACTACGATTACATGTATATGGAATAACCAAAACACATCGATTATGGCTTTAGAACAAACATTCCGAGACGTAAAAAAGGCGAGCCGACAACTTGCTTTGATGACCGATGAGCAACGAAACGCGCTGCTTGGATATGTGGCTGCGGCCATCAGTCGCCATTCCGACCTGTTATTAGAGGCCAACAAGCGCGATTTGGCACGCATGGACAAGAGCAATCCGATGTACGATCGACTCATGCTCACGCCCGAACGACTACAAGAAATAACCGCCAGCCTCCGTCAGGTAGCCACCCTCCCCTCACCATTAGGCCATACGCTAAAGGAGAAAACACTCGACAATGGACTCCATCTACGTCGTGTAAGCGTGCCGTTTGGTGTCATCGGCGTCGTCTACGAGGCTCGCCCCAACGTCACCTTCGATGTATTCGCCCTCTGCCTAAAGAGTGGTAACGCCTGTATCTTGAAATGTGGACGCGATGCCATCGACTCTTGTCGAGCCGCAGTAGACCTCATCCACGATGTACTTCATACTGCCGGAGTTGACAGTAATATCGTACAACTACTGCCGGCAAGCCACGAAGCCACAGCCGAAATGCTCAATGCCGTGGGCTATATCGACCTATGTATACCGCGAGGGGGCAAGCATCTCATTGATTTTGTACGCGATACGGCCAAGATTCCGGTCATTGAGACTGGGGCAGGTGTGGTACATTGCTACTTCGACAAGGCCGGAGAACTCTGCATCGGACGCGATATCGTGTGTAATTCTAAGACACGTCGATGCAGTGTTTGCAACTCTCTCGACTGCCTGTTAATACACGAGAGCCGACTCAACGACCTACCATCACTCTGCGAACCACTCGCGCTAAAGGGTGTAAAACTACATGTCGACACCCGCGCCATGATTGCTTTGCACGACAATTATCCTACCGATTTGCTCGTACCCATCAATGGAGACGATGAGTGGAACACCGAATGGCTGAGCATGCAAATGAGTATTCGCACCGTAGACAGTCTCGACGAAGCCCTCGAACACATCGACACATACGGCAGCGGGCACAGTGAGAGCATCGTAACCGAAGATAAAGCAGCTGCAGAGAGATTTCAAACCATGGTAGATGCAGCCTGTATCTATGTCAATACACCCACTAGTTTCACTGATGGAGCACAATTCGGGCTCGGAGCAGAGATTGGTATCAGCACCCAGAAACTCAGCGCGCGTGGCCCAATGGCACTAGAAGAGATGACCACCTACAAGTGGTTGATAGAAGGACATGGGCAGATAAGGGAATAGAAGTCCCTCCCCGGCCTTCCCCAAAAAGTGAAATAGAGATTATCAACCATTCATATTAACCGGCAACCATATCCCACCTATTATATAATATAGACTTCGTGGGAAAGCTATTAAGAGAGACTTTATATGAAAACATTCTTCAATATCGAGGATTTAGGAGACCTTCGGACAGCATTATCCGAAGCTCAAGAGGTGAAACAAAATCGTTTCGGGTATCAGCAATTGGGTAAAAACAAGACCTTGCTGATGATTTTCTTCAATAATAGTCTGCGTACTCGCCTCTCAACACAGAAGGCGGCAATGAACTTAGGCATGAATGTCATCGTGCTAGATGTGAATGCCGGTGCGTGGAAACTGGAAACCGAGCGAGGCGTTATCATGGATGGAGACAAGAGCGAGCACCTACTTGAGGCTATTCCAGTGATGTCTAGCTACTGCGATATCATTGGTATTCGCAGCTTCGCAGGGCTTACCGACCGCAATTTCGACTATGCAGAGACCATCGTCAATCAATTCGTTCAATATAGCGGAAAGCCTGTTTTTGCCATGGAGACAGCCACAGTACATCCGCTACAAGCCTTTGCCGACCTCATCACGATAAAGGAACATAAGCCCATTGCACGCCCGAAAGTGGTACTCACATGGACACCCCACTGTCGCGCATTGCCTCAAGCCGTACCCAACAGTTTCGCCCAATGGATGAATAGAGCTGATGTTGACTTCGTCGTTACGCATCCTGAAGGTTATGAACTCGACCCGCGATTTGTGGGAAACGCACGCGTAGAATACGACCAACACAAAGCTTTCGAGGGTGCTCACTTCATTTATGCAAAGAACTGGAGCAATCCGGGCGTCACCAATCCTGCCGAATACGGCAAGATAACTTGCCAAGATATGAATTGGACTGTAGATGCCGAGCACATGGCATGGACCGATAACGGATACTTTATGCACTGTCTGCCAGTGCGTCGCGGCCTCATCGTCACCGACGACGTGATTGAAGGTGCGCACAGCCTCGTTATTCCCGAAGCTGCCAACCGTGAGATTAGCGCCGAAGTAGTTATCAAACGCATGCTCGAAGCGTTGTAATCAAGCAGCCTATTTCAAAGTTCTTATTTCATCAACATATACCCTAAGAGTTAACAAGTTGACGAGTTGATAAGTAGACTAGTTGTATTTACTCCATTAATATATCCCTCTAAGTTTACAAACTTGGAGGGATATATTTTTTATCAAATCGTAAAAGATACCTATCAAAACCAAGATGAAAAGACCAACCGGCCTTATCTTCCTATTAAAAAAAGAATTGACAAGTCTTAAAAGCTAATACTTTTTTGACATAAAACCATCACTTCTCACTCCCAACTCGTCTACTTATCTACTCGTAAACTTGTTTACTAATTGATTGCAGGGGCTTGGCAACATCGCTGTCTCGGCTTCGCAGCAATGCTGAAAAGGCTTTGCAGTAATTCTGCCGAGCCACTGCAAGAACATCATACTACCCTTTTTCCAAAGAGAGGGAGATTTTTTTGAATTACAAAGTAGACCTAACAAGGATTTAGATAGATGCACACGAGTCGTTTACAACAACTCTTCAAGTACCTTCAAGTCGTCGTCCGTGGTAGCCCAACTTGTCACAAAGCGGCATACAAAGGCATCTGAGCCAAATGGCTCCCAATGAGTGAAGAGCACATGTTTCTCCAATTCGGCTACGCGTTTGTTGTCTATGATAAAGAATTGTTGATTGGTTGGCGAGTCGATAAAGAGTCGATAGCCCCGTTTAAGAAACAGTGTGCGCATCTTCATAGCCATATCTATGGTATGCTTAGAGATGCGGAAGTAAAGGTCGTCAGTGAAAAGAGCATCGAATTGCAGCCCCATCAATCGTCCTTTAGCAGACAAAGCCCCATGCTGTTTCACAATGGTGAAGAATTGGCGCGGTGCTCCATTGAGGAATACCACGGCTTCACCGCAGAGCGCCCCCACCTTGGTGCCACCGATATAAAAGGCATCACAGTGCTCAGCAATAAAGGGAAGATCAACATCGCACCCCCGATAAGAAATAGACATCGGCTTTTGGCGCATTGCAGGCTACCCGTATACGATGGCGAGCACGCTCGCTCCACTCATCAAAGCCATAAGTGAGGCTTTGCTTATCATTGGTATCAACTAGGTGTTGCAGCACCAACGGATGCGCACCGTTATTGTAATCACACTCAAAAGAAATCATACGATATTTTGCTTTACTCTATTATAATAGCACAAAATTAGTCATTTTCACTAATATATCTATATTATAATAGGTGGAGAATAATCATTCAGACACTTTACCCTTTTTGAGATAATTTATGTTTTGCTATAAAGTTATAAGATAGTATCAGCATTGAGCAAAATAGTATCAGCATAATAAGATTTTATTATATAACTTTGCGAGCAATAAATATTGCATCAATCTCCCCAACGGTACAAGAAAACGTATGATAACCTAACCTGCCGTCAGACAGAGGAGACACCAAACGACCTAAACATAAAAGGAAATATCTAGAACTTAAACAATACAAAACCAAGACTTCATGGAAAAGAATTCAACTTAAAAATGCTGTTCGCGGTATAAAATACTTGCAAACTAATCTACTTACTTTTTTTGGAGAAGACTCCAAATACCAAAATCTATTAAACGTTTAACCTATAGAAATACCTAAAAGTATGACTCTTCATTTTAGAAAGACAGCTTTGGTCATGGGTGCTTGTGCAACATTAGGACTCGCCTATTCACCACAAGCATTGGCTGCTTTGCCTAATTCCTCGGTCAAAGAGGTGCAACAAGCCAAGAAAATTACCGGTCACATTGTAGATTCTCAAGGCCCCGTCATCGGTGCAACCGTATTAGAGAAAGGTACTACCAATGGTGTTGTTACCGACTTAGATGGTAACTTCAGCATGAATGTGAAACCGGGTGCAACCCTCGTCGTTAGTTATATCGGCTATAAGACGCAGGAAATCCAAGTGGGAAATCAATCCAATTTTTCTCTTACACTTCAGTCTGAAGACACCAGTTTGGACGAAGTCGTTGTTGTAGGTTATGGTGTACAGAAGAAGAAACTGGTAACAGGCGCTACCGTCGAAGTAAAAGGTTCTGACCTACAAAAGATGAATACCACTCAAGCATTGGGCGCATTGCAGAGCATGAGTCCCGGTGTGAACATTCAAGCTATATCAGGACAGCCCGGTGATGGATTCAAAGTAACCATCCGTGGTGCCGGTACGAATAGTGATACTAAGCCATTATACGTTATCGACGGCGTATCGGGTGGCGATATTAACAATATCAACCCGGCCGACATCGAGCGTATTGACGTATTGAAGGACGGTGCTTCGGCTGCCATCTACGGTTCGGCAGCTGCCAATGGTGTCATCTTGATTACCACACGCCAAGGTAAAGAGGGTAAGATACAGGTGAGCTACGACGGCAATGTGGGTTGGCAGAACGTATATCGCATGCCCGACTTGCTGACAGCTAAGGAATATATGCAGGTACAAGACCTCGTAAGAAACAACAGCGGAGTAGCACCTTGGGACTGGAGCAAGTTCATTGACGCCGATTTATTGAAGGCTTACAACGACGGAACGAACAAGGGTACCAACTGGCTCGACCTCTTGCGTAACAAAAATGCAGTGACTACAAGTCACGCTCTCAACGTTACCGGCGGTACAGACCGTTCTAAGTTCAGCACCGGCGTGGGTTATCAGTATCAAGATGGTATCTTCGGTGGAGACTTCGCCAAGAGCGATTTCCGTCGTTTCACCATACGTTTGAACTCTGAACACGTCATTTATCGCAACGAAAAGGGACTCGATGTAGTGAAAATTGGGGAGAATGTATACTTCAATCATCGCGAAAATCAAGGTATCCAGATAGGAAACCAGTACGGCAACTCTATCTCCGACATGCTTCGTGCTAATCCTTTGGTGCCTCTATACAATGCTGATGGCAACTATTTCAACAACGACGACCTGAAGAAATCAGGCACTGAGGGATGGTATAAGTACAACTCTTATACTGTAAACCCACTTTACGTTTTGGAGAATTCTCAAGGTTCTAACAACAAAAGTCGCAGCTTTAATCTGTCAGCAGTAGGTTACTACGAGATTCAACCCATCAAGAACTTGGTGTATCGTGGACAGTTCAACTACAACCAAAGTTCATGGTCATGGCGTAGCTTCTTGCCTAACTTCAACGCAAATGAGAATACGGCAGGTATGAAACGTACCACCGACCAAGTCACACAACAAGCCGGACTCGGCTGGGGATGGAGCAATACCCACACTGTTAACTATAAATTCGATTTGGAGAGGGTTCACCATATTGACGTATTAGCCGGTATGGAATACGGCGAATCAAAGCCTAACTTCGGTGAATCCATCCAAGGTATCTCTACAACAAGTATCTTTGGAGATTTCAGCCACGCTTATCTGTCGGCTACTAGCGACAAGGGTGGTAAGGCAACTGTTATCGGTACTCCTTATGTAGACACTCGTAGCCTGTCTTACTTCGGCCGCATCAACTACGACTATAACGAGACTTACATGCTGACAGCTATCTTCCGTGCCGATGGCTCTTCTATCTTTGCCCCCGGACATCGCTGGGGTTACTTCCCATCGGTATCTGCAGGATGGGTTGTAAGCAACGAGAAGTTTATGGAATCTACACGCAGTTGGATGGACTACTTGAAACTTCGTGCCAGCTGGGGACAAAATGGTAACAAGAATATTGTATCGAGTTTCGCTTACCAAGCAACCTTTGCATTCGATGAACTGTCTAACTATTCATTCAATAATAATAAAGACAGCTATACACCGGGAGCCAGTCCATCACGTCTTTCTAACGAAGAATTGACATGGGAGACATCAGAACAGACCAACGTAGGTATTGATGCTCGCTTCTTAAATCAGCGTTTGAACGTGAACTTCGACTGGTATTATAAGAAGACAAAGGACTTGTTGCTGGAAGTTCCTGTTGCTGCAACAACCGGTTTTGACAAACAATGGCAGAACGCCGGTACTGTCCGGAACACTGGTATTGAGCTTGGTTTGAACTGGCAAGATAAGATTGGCACAGACTTTACTTATGGTGTAAACTATAATATTGCCTACAATAATAATAAGGTGATTACCGTTAATAGTCCTCGTAAGTACAATGAAGGCGGTAACGACTTGCTCGCACAGAACACAGGTATCATGGCTCGCTTTGAAGAAGGATTCCCTATCGGTTACTTCTATGGCTATAAGACCGATGGAGTCATTCAGAATCAGAACGATTTGGAGGCCTACCTAGCAAAGAACTGTGGTGGAGATGCTACTCATTCTCTACAAGGAACAGGTTTGAAACCCGGTGATTTAAAGTTCGTAGACGTTGATGGTGACGGTGTCATCACCCCTGCCGACAAGACTAATTTGGGCAATCCTAACCCCGATGTAACTATGGGTCTCAGCCTCAACTTCGGTTATAAAGGTTTTGATTTCTCTGTGACAGGCTATACAGCTCTTGGACAACAGGTTGCAAGATCATATCGTAAGTTCACCGACGGTGAGCAAGAGAATTACACTTCTGAAGTATATGGCTACTGGAATGGTGAAGGAACCTCTAACAGATACCCACTCTTGGCCCGTATGAATACCGGTCCTAACTGGCAGCAAGTATCAGATATCTATGTAGACAATGCTGGTTACTTCCGCTTACAGAACATGACTATCGGTTATGATTTCGCTAAGAACTGGAAAGCATGCCCATTCTCACAACTCCGTCTCTACTTCACCGCACAGAACCTATTTACCATTACCGGATACAAGGGAATGGATCCTGAGAACGGTATGGCTCTTAATAGTGGAGAGCCTTGGGTAACCGGTGTTGATGTAGGTAACTACCCACAACCTCGTACATTCTTGGTTGGTGTCAATGTTAAATTCTAAATCGAAACAACAATGAAAAGAATATCATATATCATAGGCTCGCTTCTGATGATAGCAGGGACATTTACATCGTGTGATATCAACAATATCCAGAACATGACGGACCTGTCTACTGAAAACTTCCCTGCAAAATCAAGCGATGCGACAGCCGTTTTGGCCGGCATCTATGAGAATTTGAATGCAGTGATGGCCAATCCTCAAGAGTCGTTCTTGTATTATTCTGACTTGGCTAGCGACGATCAGCTCGGTGGTGGTGGTGTCAACGACAAGATGATGCAGGCTTTAGACCTCATCTGTAACTACAATGCTGATATGACAAAAGATTTCTGGAGTCAGCGTTATCAAGGCATCAACCGCGCCAACACACTGATTGCGTCTATCCCAAATACAAAGTTAGACGGAGAGAACAAGGCGCAGGTCATGGGTGAAGCACTCTTCCTACGTGCCTTCTATCACTACGAATTGGCATCTATGTACGGTAACGTACCTTTGATGACAGCTCCTTCCGGCGAGACAGTTACTCCGGGTGACGTGAAAGTATTGTGGGGACAGATACTTCAAGACCTGTACACTGCAGCCACAACAATGCCAAAACAACGTCTGACCAACGGTCATATTGACCGCTATACAGCCAGTGCTATGTTGGGACGTGCTTGGTTGTTCTACACAGGTTTCTACGGAAACGGTACTACTATCGCCGACTTGACCAGCACCACTTACAAATCTTTGACCGAAGTTGCATTGCCTAACGGCAACACTTTGACCAAGGCACAAGTGATTGCATGTATCGATGAGTGTGTCAACAGTTCCGGCTACTCATTGGTTCCCGACTTCCGCAACCTGTGGGCATATAGTAACCGTAACACGAAAGAAGACTACGAATATACCAAGGGTAAAGGATTGAAATGGGTAGAAGACGATAATGCCGTTAACCCGGAGTCTATGTTCGCCATCAAGTTTAACAAGCGTGCCGACTGGGCTACAACCATTGGTTATGCCAACGGGCTAGCATTGCACTTCGGTGTACGCGGTGGACAAGACTTAGCTAATACATTCCCCTTCGGACAAGGATGGGGTGCAGGTTCTGTAGCTCCCAACTTGGTAGACGACTGGAATAGTGCCGAGCCCGGCGACAAGCGTCTTGAAGCATCTATTCAGGATGTGAACAAACTACCTAATTATGCAAAGGGTGGATGGGCCGACTTTGTTCAAGAAACCGACTATTATGAGAAGAAGCAGTCTCCGGTTTCTGCTAAGAACGATGGAACCTACGAAGAAGCTTTCCCAACAACAGGTTCTAACGCGGTACCTTACCTGAGTTGCTTTGAAAGCTTAATGTATGGGCCTTCCAACTGGATACAAGGCAACAACAACTTCCAATTAGGTAACATCCACGACATCGTATTGATTCGTTTCGCAGATGTACTTTTGATGCAGAGCGAATTGAAAGAAGACGTCGCAGGTATCAACAAAGTGCGTGCTCGTGCAGGCTTGAGCCCTATCGGAGCTTACTCTCTCAAGGCTCTTCAGAACGAACGTCGCTGGGAGTTGGCATTCGAAGGTACTCGCTGGAATGACATCCGTCGTTGGCACATTGCTGCCCAAATGTTATCAAGACAGCTCAATCAACCTATCTACTATTGTGGAGCTTCCGACAAAAACATAGCCCACAACGGTGGCTACGAAGCACGCTATAAGGCCACAGCCGGCTTCCAAAAGATGCCAGAAAGTCAAGTTTCATTGGGTAGTGTCACCCAAAATGAAGGTTGGACTGACAACACCTCTGAATATCAGGGTTGGAAATAATTCACTCATCAAAAAGAAACAGAAATATGAAAAAGATATTATTTGCAGCTGCTCTACTGACTTTCATGATGGCATCTTGCAATCCGCAGCAAGATGATGAGAGCCCGGTAGCCAACGTTACATCCGAAGAACTCAGCAAAGAACTTCAGATTACAGCTAAGAAAGAAGGCAACAACAACCTCGTTGTCACCACATCGCCTACACGTTATATCTATGTATACGATGCAGAAACAAACGAGATGGTCGGTAGTGGTACTTCGGTGAAAGTACAGGTATTGCCTCCTGCCCGCACCGTCAAGTACTATGTACAGGTTACAGGCTTTGATCGCTCAGTGGCAAAGTCGGAAGCTAAATCCATCGACGTAAAAGAATTCACTGACCTCGACCCCATGCTTACCACCTTGTTTGGTGATGGTAAGGGCGACTTCACATCTTATACATACACTTGGAACACTGAAGCAGCCGACGGTGTATGGGGTAATGGTGGATACATGGAGTCTACCGGACCGGCTTGGTGGGTTGTTAAGACTGCCGATATAGACCAGCAAGCAACCGACAAGGGACTTCCTAAAGACGGTGCCGACGGTTGGTTTTCTATGGGGCTAGGCGCCGGTGGTGTTAAGACCAGCCGTGGTGAGAGCGGTAGCGTTACAGCTACAAGCACCAAAGTGAAAGACGGTTGGGACATCGGAACCCTCACTTTCAATGGTACAATTCCATTGATGGGTCTCATGGTCAATAATGGCAATGCTCGCCAATACGTCTATCAGATTCTCAAAGCCGACAGCAAAGAACTCCGTCTTTGCGCTCCAGAACCCGGAGCAGGCGACTGGGGAACTGCATTCTTCTGGAATTTCAAGAGAAAGTAACGTCGTAGGGTATTAGTATTTAGGTGGAAGCCCCGAACGGTCAATACGGTCGGGGCTTTTTACAAAAACAATATGAGAATCATGAAAAGAGTGATTTTTCTCTCGGCAATCTTGCTATTGCTCTTCAGCTGTAACAACAAGCCACGCTATAGGATAGAAGGTACGGTTACAGCAGGCGTCGCTGATGGGCAGAAGATTTATCTTGTACCCATGACGGGAGCCAATTGGGGAAACGTGGATTCCACGTATGCGTACAATGGTAAGTTTGTATTTGAGGGCGACACAGAGCGCGTGAGCATCATCCGATTGCCTTTCAGACAGCGCATGCAAGCCCAAGAGCTGCTCGTAGTGACCGAACCCGGCGTTATCAAGGTGCACCTCGATACCAACAGCATCACCTCCGGGACACCACAAAATAATCTGATACAGCAGTGGAAAGACCTCACCATACAACGCAACACGGCCTCCAATCTATACCTTTCGGCTAACATGCGGCATGCGTCAAAGGATAGTATCGCAATGCTTAAAGGGCATGCCGACAAGGCCGACTCGACTTTCTACCAATTCATGAAAGCCACCATAAAGAAACAGCCCGGCAATACGATAGCTAAATTCTTTCAACAATATCTCTAAACCACCTTTCTCTTACACTACAATACCAACCGCAGACGATGTCCGCGGTTTTTTGTTTAAAGCCCGCCTACAACATGATTGAACAGGCAATGACTTATTTTCTTACACCCGCTAGGTTTAGATAAACATTTAAGGAAATTACAAATACAATGTTGCAGTGGCCGGGCAACACTGCTGTCTCGGCTAGGCAGCAATGCTGAAATGGCTATACAGCAATACTGGGGAGGCTTTGCAATAGCCCCAACCCAACTCAATCGTTTTAGTAAACAAGTTAACGAATAAACTAGTTAACAAGGGTTTAAGTTGACAAGTAGACGAGTTTAGGTTTTAGTATTTAAGTTTTTGAGTTTATAAGTTCTTAAGTTGTAGCACGGAAAAGGTCTATTCCTTTCGCCCTCCCCTCTATGGGGAGGGGTGGGGAGGAGCTTTTCTCATCACAGCCTACCTTCTTCTCGGTAGCTATAATAAGCCCCGTCGGTGACAACTACATGGTCTAAGAAGTAGATACGCATCAACTCACAAGCCTTCTTAACACACTGTGTCAACTCATCATCCATACGACTTGGCATCGTGTTATTGCTCGGATGATTATGCGTTAAGGCCAAAATGGTGGCATTACAGAGAATTGCTTCTTTCATGATGACACGTACATCGACCGCCGTTTCGTTAATGCCACCATGACTAATACGTTGCGCCTTGATGAGTTTATAATTCTGATTCATGAGCAACACCCACGCCTCTTCCACGTCAAGGTCTTGCATCAGGGTGTGCATATAATTATAGATAGCCGTAGCACTGCCCAAGTCGGCACGCTCCACAGCTTTTTCTCGTGCCCGTCGCTTGCCCAATTCGCAAGCCGCCAATATCGTAATAGCCTTGGCTTCTCCTATCCCGTTGTAATCCATCAACTCTTTCACTGTTTTCTTACCAAGTGCGTTGAGGTTGTTATTGCAGTCTTTCAAGACTCGCTTCATCAAATCTACGGCACTCTCATGCACCGATCCCGACCCTATCAAGATAGCCAACAGTTCGGCATCGGTAAGGTTCTCGGCTCCTCGCGCAAGAAGTTTCTCGCGTGGTCGGTCTTCTTCGGCCCACTGATTGATGTTGAGTTTCATCGATTTAATTGAAAATTCAAAATTG
This sequence comes from Prevotella sp. S7 MS 2, assembly GCF_000762865.1. Classification (NCBI taxonomy): domain Bacteria; kingdom Pseudomonadati; phylum Bacteroidota; class Bacteroidia; order Bacteroidales; family Prevotellaceae; genus Prevotella; species Prevotella sp. S7 MS 2. The sequence goes on from NZ_JRPT01000002.1 coordinate 28,784, forward strand.
AGAATTGATAATTATGAGTCACTTACTTATCAATTATAGAAGTTCTTCTCGTATGCCGAGAATTCATCTTTCTGTAAAACCATACGTTTCCAAACAGCTTCCAAGAATCCAAAACCATAGCCCATAAGTTGAATAAAAGCTGCGATAATGGATAAAGCACCTACTTGCAGACTCTTATTCTTTAAGGTAGATCCGATAAAGATAAGCAACGAATAGAGCAACAGAGGGGTGGCAGCAAATGTACAAGCCCAAAAACCAACAGCATGTTGCATACTATTCTGCCCAAATGCAAGGTTTACGATACCTATTATTCCCAATATCACCAACAGAAACACTCCCACCGTAAACACCATAGGGAGCATATGGACGAGTTTCAACGATTCAGGATACTTCATATAAAGATTGATACGCGCGATACCACTATTATATACTTGTCGCCAAAACTTCATAAAATCAGTACGACGCTTATGCCATACCCACGCTTCGGGGAACAACCGGCAGCGATAACCGGCCTTAAATATACGGATGCTAAAGTCTATATCTTCGCCGAAACGCATCTTAGAAAAACCGCCCAAAGCATGGTAGACATCGCTACGAATGCCCATATTGAACGAACGAGGATAGAATTTATCGAGTTTCTTCTTGCCTCCGCGAATGCCACCTGTGGTAAAAAACGAAGTCATACTATAAGAAATGGCTTTTTGGACTGGTGTAAATGACTCGTGAGCACAGTCTGGTCCCCCAAAAGCATCGGCCGGCTCGCGATTCAACTCGTCGTCTATAGCCTTCAAATAACCTTCGGGTAAGACAACATCACTATCTAGAATCAGCAGGTATTCACCCTGTGCTACACTTGCACCGTAGTTTCGGCTCTGCCCCGGACCGCTGTTTGTCTTGGCATAATAATGCAGATTGAGTCGGTCGGCATACGCTTCGCATACCTCTTTACAAGGCACTTGCGACCCATCTTCCACGATGACAACTTCAAAATCGGTCACTGTCTGATGTGTAAGGCTATCTAATAGTTCGCTCACTTCATCGGGACGATTGAATACAGGTACAATAACAGAGTATTTCATGTAGCAGATAGGCATTAAAAGAAACAGAAAAGGGCAAAGAGACTCCGCCTCCCTCAAGGAGACAACAAGAATCTCTTTGCCCTGAAAAAATATTATTCGTTTACACGGTTCAGGTAGCTTCCATCGCGTGTATCAACCTGAATCAGGTCACCTTCGTTGATGAACAAAGGTACACGAACCTCAGCTCCGGTCTCCAATGTAGCCGGTTTGGTTGCATTAGTAGCTGTGTTGCCCTTTACGCCCGGCTCTGAATGAGTAATACGGAGCACAGTCTTAACAGGCATTTCAGCAGACAGGATAGTACCATCCGATGTATCTGTAACGACTTCTACGACGTCGCCTTCCTTCATAAAGTCTACACCCTCAATACCTTCTCTAGCGATTGGAATCTGCTCGAAAGTTTCTTGGTTCATGAAGATGTAACCTGTTGGGTCTTGATACAGATACTGATAAGGGCGACGCTCAACACGAACATCCTCCAACTTGAATCCTACTTGGAACGTACGCTCCAATACGCGACCGTCGGAAACGTTCTTCAACTTTGTACGCATCACCGTATTACCCTTTCCGGGCTTTACATGCTGGAAGTCGATACATGTCCAAATCTTACCATCCATACGGATGCAAGTTCCGATTTTAATTTCCTGTGAATTGATCATATTTGTGTTATTATATATATTTACACGTTAAATATACGTCTAAAATCGATTGCAAAGTTACGAATAAAATACAAAATACGCTCGAAAGTGGCTGAAAATTAGTCTATTTCTTTGCCATTTCGAAAATTATGAGTACTTTTGCAGCCCAAAGCGAAGAAACAAATAATAATAAAATAGAACTAAAATGAAAAGAACATTTCAGCCTCACAACAGAAGAAGAGTGAACAAGCACGGCTTCCGCGAGAGAATGTCAACCAAGAATGGTCGCCGCGTTTTGGCTGCTCGCCGCGCACGTGGACGTAAGAAACTAACTGTTTCTAGCGAGAATCACGGCAAATAAACAGTGAACAGAGTCAAGTTCTTTTTCAACAAAGAACTTCAACATACCCCCTTGAGGAATCTTTCTCATGGGGGTATGTTGTGTTTAAGAGCCGCCTACACGGCGCACCCGAAACGTGTATGCACACTTTTTCGTGGAATCACAATGGTTTATCGAAAAATTACTTATCTTTGCATAACATTCCAATTATAAAGCAAGATGAAATCATCTGAATTCGTCAATAAATTCAAAAGCCGTTATTTCTGGGGCAACATATTGGCAATGGGCATCGTTATCGTGGCACTTTGCTTCGGCGTGAAGTACGGTCTTGATGTCTATACGCATCATGGCGAATCCATCGCGATACCGAATATTAAACACATGAACGCCACGGATGCCGAGCAAATGCTCAGCAATCTAGGGCTTACCATGGTCGTAACAGATACAGGATATGTGAAATCGCAGCCTGCCGACTGCATATTGGAGCAGTCACCTGAAAGCGGTGAGCGCGTAAAATCGGGACATATCGTTTATGTGACCATCAATTCGCTCCAGTCACCTACCATCGCTTTGCCCGATGTCATAGACAATAGTTCATTGCGCGAAGCCATCGCCAAACTCTCAGCCATGGGCTTTAAGCTCACGGAACCGGAATATGTGGCCGGCGAAAGAGATTGGGTATACGGCATCGTGGTACGTGGTCAGCACGTAACGGCAGGACAACGCATATCCGTAGAAGACTCTTTGACGATACAGGTGGGCAACGGTCAGCGCTCTGCCGACGACTCCGTGGACTACATTGAACCCACAACTGCCCCCATATTTGAGGAAGAAAAGGGCGATGTAGACGAGTTCCAAGAGGTGACTGTACCCGAAGAGCAGCCCGCTACAACACCAAGGAAAGAGTAGTTAACAACACTAGAGCCTCGCAATACATGATAGAAGAGATAATTGACGAGATAGAAGACAGCGACGAAAGCCAACAACTCTATGAGCATTGGAGGGTAGAAGTCGACAAAGGACAGGAGCCTGTGCGTATCGACAAATACCTTACAGAGCGCAATCCCTATATCAGTCGCAACCGTATACAGGCAGCAGCGGAGGCCGGTGCCATCCGTGTGAACAACAAACCGGTAAAGAGTAACTACAAGGTTCGGCCTCTCGACGTCATCACATTGATGCTCGACAAGCCGAAACACGACACGAGTATCGTGGCCGAAGACATTCCCCTGAACATCGTTTACGAAGACGATGCACTCATGGTAGTCAACAAAGAGGCTGGTATGGTGGTACATCCGGGAGCTGGAAACTTCACCGGTACACTCATCAATGCCGTGGCTTGGCATCTGAAGGACTTGAAATCATTCGACCCTAATGACCCCGAAGTGGGGTTGGTACATCGTATTGATAAGGACACAAGCGGACTGTTGGTTGTGGCAAAGACCGCCGATGCAAAGTCAATTTTGGGTAAGCAGTTCTTCAACAAGACCACTCATCGCAGCTACAATGCACTGGTGTGGGGTAATTTAGCCGAAGACGAGGGGCGCATAGAAGGCAACATAGCACGCGATCCCAAGGATAGACTGCGCATGACGGTGTTTCCTACCGATAGCGAGATAGGCAAACCGGCCGTTACTCATTACCGCGTCATCGAACGATTCGGCTACGTGACGCTGATAGAATGTATCCTTGAGACCGGTAGAACTCACCAGATACGTGCTCACATGAAGCACATCGGGCATCCGCTCTTTGGCGATGAACGGTACGGCGGATGCGAAATCCTGCGCGGACAACGTAGCAGTACGTATAAAGCTTTTATCATGAACTGCTTCAAAATCTGTAATCGACAGGCTCTACATGCCCGCACTTTAGGATTCGTACATCCCATCACAGGCAAGCAGATGGACTTTACAAGCGAATGGCCAAGCGATTTAAGCCAGCTCGTAGAGAAGTGGAGAAGCTTCATACATGGCACTACAGCCAATACTTTTGAAGAAAAATAGAAAACAATTTGATAATATGGAAAATTTAAAGAGAACGATTGCTATCGTTTGTGGTGGCGATTCATCGGAACACGATGTATCTCTGCGCTCTGCACAGGGACTTTATTCCTTTTTCGATAAAGAGCGTTATAACATCTACATTGTTGATGTGAAGGGAGACGATTGGCACGTAAACCTCGACAACGGAGACATTGCGCACATCAATAAGAACGACTTCTCATTCTTGCTCGACGACAAAACGACGTGCTTCGATTATGCTTATATCACCATTCATGGCCAGCCCGGTGAGAATGGATACATGCAAGGATACTTTGAACTCATTGGTATGCCCTACTCCACTAGCAGTGTTTTGGTTGAAGCATTGACTTTCGATAAATTCGTACTCAATAAATATCTCAGTACATACGGTATCAATGTGGCCGACAGCATGCTACTTCGGCGCGAAGACACATGCGATGAAGCAGAGGTGGAACGCCGCCTTGGCATGCCTTGTTTCGTGAAACCGGCTGCCGACGGTTCCAGTTTCGGCGTCTCAAAGGTAAAGAACGTAGACCAGTTGGCGCCTGCCCTGCGTGTCGCTTTCATGGAGAGCGATGAGGTAATGATAGAAAGCTATCTCGAAGGAACGGAGATTTCGCAGGGTGTTTATAAGACGAAAGACAAATCGGTAGTATTCCCTGCCACTGAAGTTGTGACTAAAAACGAGTTCTTCGACTACAATGCCAAGTACAACGGACAGGTACAAGAGATTACACCGGCACGTATTAGCGATGACACCGCAGCCCAAGTTGCGAAGTTGACAAGTCGTATTTACGACATCCTGCACGCCAACGGAATCATACGTATCGACTATATCATCTCAAAAGCCCAAGACGGTAACGATCAAATCAACATGCTTGAAATCAACACAACACCCGGAATGACTCCCACAAGTTTCATTCCTCAGCAGGTGCGTGCAGCCGGATTGGATATCAAAGAGGTGTTGAGCGAAATCGTAGAGAACCAGTTCGACTAACGCCAACAGCCTTCATCTTTCACCATTAATCTTACGAACCATGGACAAAGAACTACTGAAGAAATTCGATGCTATCCGACCTTATGAGCCGGAAGAGCTTCCTGAGGTGTACGACAGATTGTTGGCACATCCGCAATTTCAAGCCGTGATGAACTTTCTGATGCCCGGTGTGTCTATCGAAGCCATCGGTAAGAAAATGCGAGCATGCAAAACCAGCATGGAGTTTCAGTACGCTTTCAGCTACGACTTCGTCAAAAATGTGTTGACAAAGACCACTACCGGTTTTGAAATGGACGCATCAGCGGTCGACAATACCGGACGATATACGTTCATCAGCAATCACCGCGACATCGTAATGGACCCGTCTTCTCTGTCCATGTTCCTCATAGATGCCAAGTTCACAACTACTTGTGAGATTGCCATTGGCGATAATTTACTGTCCCTACCATGGGTGAAAGACCTCGTAAGAGTTAACAAATCATTCATCGTAGAGCGTGGATTGCCCATGCGCCAAATGCTCCTTTCGAGCAAACGATTGGCCGATTACATGCATTTCGCCATTAGTGAGAAGCATGAAAACATTTGGATAGCACAGCGAGAGGGTCGTGCCAAGGACAGCAACGACCACACCCAAGAGGCTATTCTTAAGATGATTACGATGGGAGGTGAAGGCTCTATCATCGATAGATTGAAGCAAATGCATATCGTTCCACTGTCGCTTTCCTACGAATACGACCCCTGTGACTATCTCAAAGCGGCCGAATTCCAACTTAAGCGCGACGTTCCGGGGTGGAGAAAGAGCGCTCAAGACGATGTACACAGCATGCAAACGGGCATCATGGGCTACAAAGGGCACCTACATTATCATTGTACTCCATGCATTGACGACTATCTCTCGACTCTCGATGAAAACATGCCGAAAGCCGAACTATACGAGAAAATCGCTGCTCACATAGACCACGAGATTCATCGTAACTATCGTCTCTACCCGTCAAACTACGTAGCTCTCGACCTACTTCATGGCACACAGGAGCACACCGGTGCCTATACGACCGAGCAACAACAACAGTTTGAGCAATACATAGCAGGACAATTAACCAAGATAGACATCCCTAATAAAGATGAAGCCTATCTCCGCGAACGTCTGTTAACCATGTATGCCAACCCTGCCATCAACTATTTAGCAGCTACTAAGTAATATGTCGAAATATTGGTTGGCACTGTTTATCCCCCTCATCATAGCTTGCGAGCACAACAGCTATGACACCGGTGACGGCCGATATTCATATCTTCAGGCCGACATCGTGGATGCGCATGCTGCTACCAAAGGACAAATAGACTACTGCCATACCGATAAGGGAGACCTACTTAAGCTAAGTCCGCATGCCAAAGCCGACTGGGCTACGACGCCGGATTCCACTTATCGCGCCCTACTCTACTACGGAAAGGTGACCGACCACACCACCGAAGCCATTCAAATAGCACGTGTCCCTGTTCTCAAAAGCGTACCTACAGCACGTATTGACACCATCTTTACCGACCCATTAAAGCTGGAGAGCGCATGGATGAGTACCAACCGTCGCTATCTAAACTTGCAATTGGGACTAAAAACCGGTCGACAAGACGGTGTAGACAATAAGCAAGTAGTCTCGGTGATGCACGATTCCACATCGGCAACAGGTACCAGTATGCCTACCATTTACCTACAACTCTATCACCGACAAAACGGTGTTCCCGAATACTATACTGTTCGTCAGTATGTCAATATACCACTTGACGACATCAAAGAAACTACTCAAATCTGTCTAACCGTAAACACCTACAACGGCATCGTAACCCGTTCATTCGTCATCGACCGCTAAGAAACAACTCTACAGAGCCGGATTTTCGTTCTACTAATGATATGAAACAACTACTAATCTGCCATTGGAAAGCCCTGCTTTCTATTTTATTTGCCATTACAGTCTTTGTGTTTTGGTTCATTCCCGGCGTCAGTATCCTCAGTTACCAAGAACAATATCAACTCTTCCTATTCTCTTCCGAATACTTTTGGGAGCGTATCTGCGTTCCCGGAGGATTGGCCGACTACATCAGCGAGTTCTTGGTACAGTTCTATTACATCTCCATTCTCGGTGCCATCATCCTAGCCTTGTGTTACACAAGCATCCAAAGACTTACGTGGATGCTGTGCCGTCGCCTTAGTAGTACAGACACTTGGTATATCCTCAGCTTCATTCCTGCTTTCACACTATGGTTCTTTATGAGCGATGAAAGCGTACTTTTGAGCTTCACGATAGCTCTCATTGCTGCCTTATGTACCCTAATTGGCTACCATGCAATAAGCCGAAACGAAGCTTTTCCCACAAGAAGATGGCATAAAATCATCTTCCTGCTTATTCTTATTCCACTATTCTATTGGCTATTCGGAGCCTGCGTATGGGTCATAGCAGCCTATGTAGCCGGCTATGAACTTATTAAACGCAGCTCGCCTACAAACTTTTTGGTAGGCATCTTAACCTTAATCTATACCGGAATCATCATTTACCTCCTCTCTTATAGTCTGCAATATCCCTTGTATCGACTCATGGGAGGTATCAACTATTACCGTTACCCGGCCTTTATCCCACGACTTCAGTGGGTAGTTATGGCTCTCATAGTGTGCATTCCACTGCTCATCTCACGTTTACACGAGCCGAAGAAAAGCCGCCTATGGCTATTTTCTTCTACGAGTATCATTGTCGCTGTTGGCTATTCATCACTTGCTTACGGCTATACTCGTCCACAATACGAACTCATAGACTATGATTATCTGGTACGTAATGAGCAATGGGACGCCATCATCGACAAAGCTACAAAGAAGCAACCATCATCTCCTATGTCGGTAGCTTGCGTCAACTTGGCTCTCAGCCAACGCAATGAACTATCCGATAGAATCTTTGATTTCTATCAAAACGGTGCCGAAGGACTCTTCCCCTCATTCAGTCGAGACATGACTTCGCCAGTCTCTACGGCCGAAATCTACTTTCGTCTCTGTATGGTTAACGAGGCTTTGCGCTACATGTTCGAGGCCCAAGAGGCCATACCCAACTTCCGTAAGAGTGGCAGACTGACCCAACGCATCATCCAATGCGAAATAGCCAATGGTCAATATGCCGTTGCCACGAAGTATCTGAGACGTCTACAACAGTCGCTCTTCTACCGCAAATGGGCTACATGGACGCTAGAAGTCATCGGCAACAAAGACAGATTGAAAATTGACCCGCTCTATTTGCGCTTGAGTTCCGATCGCCAACAGAAGACCGACTTCCTCTTTAGCGACCGCGAAATGGATCAGATGCTCGGCCTGCTTTTCGTGGGTAACTACCAAAACAAAATGGCTTACGAGTATCTGATGGCCTACGAACTGCTGCAAGGCGACGTACAACGATTCATGAAATACTATCCGTTGGGTAAATACGTGAACTACACCCATATCCCGAAAGCTTTCCAAGAAGTACTCGTGGGCGTGTGGCTGCAACAACATGGTAGCCTTCGAGACATTCCCTATAGTCTTGATAAGATGACGGTAGAGAACACGCTCAACTTCATCGGTACCTATATGCGCAACCAAGAGGCATCGGAACTCTCGCAGCCACCACTCTCTACCAATGCTTGGCACTACCTTCTTATTGGAAGCCGAAAGCAAGAGAAGCAAGGCAAACAGAAGATGCAACTCATCTATTGATTTCCATTAAAACATTAACGACATGAAACGTACCATCTCATACCTATTATATATACTCACCATCATGCTGATGACGAGTTGCACCGACACCCCGAAAAATGCCCAAAAGGTAGATAAACTACCGACCATCTTCCCCGATTACGTAGGCGTAACCATCCCTGTAGACATTGCACCCATGAACTTCGACTACACCGGAGGGACTTACGATGCTCTCAACATCGTTGTCAAAGGTTCGAAAAGCGGTGAAATAAACGAGAGCGGAAATGCCATAGACTTCGACATAGACGAATGGCACAACCTGCTCAAAGCAAATCGTGGGGGCAGCCTCAACTTCACGTTGAGCGTGAAAACCGATGGACAATGGACACAATACAAGAGTTTCAAGATGTACGTAAGCAAACATGCGCTCGACGAGTGGGGACTCACCTATCGTCGCATTGCACCGGGATTTGAGATCTATAGCAAGATGGGACTGTATCAACGCAACCTCTCCAACTTCGACGAAGAGCCTATCATCGAGAACACGACCGTTCCCGGAGCATGCCTCAACTGCCACACTTCCAATGGCACCAACCCTTCCCACTTCACCTTCCACGTTCGTGGAAGCCACGGAGCAACACTCATTTCCATCAATGGCAAGCGCGAATGGCTCAAAGCCAAAAGCGATACGCTGCATGGTTCGATGGTATATCCTTATTGGCATCCGTCGGGTCAATACTGTGCCTACAGCACCAACCAAACCCACCAAAGCTTCCATACCGTACGAAGCGAGCGTATAGAAGTGTTTGATCAAGCCTCCGATATCTTTGTCTACAAGCCTTCCACCCACGAATTATTACTCGACACGCTCGTCATGACCGACTCTCATTACGAGACATATCCCGTATTTTCGCCCAACGGACGCACGCTCTACTTCTGTTCTTCGGTAGCTCATCCCATTCCCGGAGGCTACAAACAGATACGTTATAATATATGTAAGGTAGCTTTCGACCCTGCTACAGGTAAGTTAGGGCAACGTGTCGACACGATCTTCAATGCTCGACAAATGGGCAAAAGCGCCACTCATCCGCGTCCATCTTACGATGGTCGATACATCATGTTTACCATGACCGACTACGGGTGCTTCCCCATTTGGCACCATGAGGCCGATAATTGGCTGCTCGATTTACACACAGGCAAGGCTCAACCATTGACTGTTGCCAACAGCCGCAACACCGATTCATACCACAACTGGACGCGTAATTCGCATTGGTTTGTATTTACAAGCCGGCGCGGTGACGGTCTTTACACACGTCTATACATCAGTAGTATCGACGACAAAGGCCGTGCCACCAAACCATTCTTACTTCCCCAGCGCCATCCGGCTCAATATTATGACCGCTTATTCGACTCTTACAACACGCCCGACTTCACCCTTCGTCCTGTAGAGCTCAATGCTCGCGAGGCTGCCAAAGAGATTTCCAGCGATGAAAGAGTCGTAACGAAAGCGAGATAAAGGCCTATTTTATCCGTTTCAGTTCCAACATCCAAAAGTTCATAGCTTCCTCGTTCTTAATCTTTTTGGTATGTAAGGATAAAGTTGTAGCACCTTTAGATAGGTTTATCTTGCCTACGAAACAAGGAGCAAAGCCTTTCGTATAAGACTCTTCTCTAGGAACTCGGTCTAAATCTGCACCGAGCATAGGCTGGTCATTTACTTGATTCAATGTACCTAGAGTACACAACAACACGGTATTATTTCTCATACAACTTAAAGTCTACTTCATCAATATTATAAATCTTTCCCACCCTAACTTTTAGCGGAAAGAATTAAAGTCTCTCGTGCCTTATTTGTAAATTAGTAATTGTAGTAATCTGATCATCATCAGAACCCATGAATGACATTCATGTGAACAAAAGTAGAAGAAGTATCCGACCTATCCAAGTGCTTAAGCGTTAAAAGTCGCTAAAGCTACTGTACAGACAGCTAGTCAGAAAGTATCATTTTCCACTTTGAGACCTCATCTCTCACGCTCGCAAGAAAAACCTAATGGCAAGTAGTATATAGCAATTAGTAAGCATGAAGCACAATGCTACGAACTCACTTAACAACTTATAAACTAAAAGACTTACAAACTAAAACCGAAACTCGTCTACTTGTAAACTTAAAACCTCGTTTACTTGTCTACTTGTTTACCTGTCTACTAAAACGATTGGGTCGGGGTGGGGCCATTGCAAAGCTTCTCCAGCATCGCTGCCTAGCCACTTCAGCAATGCTGCAAAGACTAGGCAGCAACGCTGAGTCGACCTTGCAGTAAGCTGATAGACAAGTAAACGAATTTACAAGTTGGCGAGTTGACAAGTTAATAAACACCATACTCCATATTGAAATGCTAGACAAAAGACACGAGGATTCTTGATTTATTTATATTTTTTGGTGTTTTTTATGTAAAATATCAACCATTCCACTCCCATCTCTTGCATAAAAAACAATTTATTATTTATACATCTGCACCCGAAAACACCAAAGAACTATTAATGGGTACATGGCAAACCGTATGGGAAGAATCTGAACTTATATCGGAAGGAGAGAAAGAACCTACCAAAGAAAGTCACGAATATACGAAGTATGTGTATACTTTTAACACAGATGGCTTCGGAAGTTCTCTCAACAAACTCAATGGTACCCCGGCAAAAATGAAGTGGAGTTTAGCCAAAGACCAACTCACTTGCGAAGCTGAGAATATTAAAGAAAAGTTTACTATAGTTGAGATTACTGAAACGAAACTTATACTACAATTGAATTTTACAGGTAAATTGAAAGGTTGGGTACGCTATACATTAAAGAAAGCAGGTAAATAATACGAACTCAACAAACTCTCATACACAAACCGGGGACAGGCTTAGCATTCGCCAGACTGCCCCCGGTTTGTGATAGATATAGCCCATCAGGCTATTAAAGAATTTATTCTGCGCTGAGTTCTATGACTCTACTACGCATGTCGCCGGCCGTAAAAGCATGGAGACCTACGTTCATTAAGAAGTCGCCCGAATAGACGTTGCCGTTCTCCGGCAACGAACTTTTGGCTCCGGGCATTAGGTTGATTTCCTCTATCCGGTACCTCTTAACCGGGTCTAAGCCTTGAAGTTTCACCGTCACCAACTTCTCTTCATAGCGTGGATGGATGTCGTAGCTGAACAACACAGCCTTGTTCTTCGCCTCATTCACATAGTTTACAGCCATATGGTTGCCCTCGTAGGGCGATACCAAACGATATTGTGCCCCATCCATAATTGCTGGTTGCAAGCGGTTCCAATTCTTCACAGCTCCTTGACAGAATGCCAACTCATCAGCACTCAGGTGTTGTAAACCTATATCAAAACCGAGTTTACACATCGAAGCCACATCGGTGCGAAACTTGACACTGGCACGTTTATTCCAGTCGGTGACGTGTGCACACATCGCTTTGACCGGATAGAACTGCGAAAATCCCCACTGTATATATAGACGTTCAACCGGATCGGTATCGTCTGAACACCAAAATTCTGAGAAATACTTCAATGCTTCGTAGTCATTACGGCCACCACCACCCGAACAAAGCATCAACGTGACGTTGGGATACTTGGCTCTTACTCGGTCACAAACCTTATATAGGCCACGCACATAGTCCACGTAAAGGTTGTTTTGATTCTTGGTGTAGTGCGAGAATATATTGGTAATAGGCGAGTTGCAGTCCCACTTAAAGAAAGCAACATCGGGATTTTCTGTCATGATACGGTCTATAACACCGAACACATGGTCTTGAACCTTCGGATTACTGAGGTCAAGTACCAATTGATGACGGTAATAATAAGGTTCACGGTTGGGCTGTGTAAAAGCCCAATCGGGGTGTTTCTCAAAGAGTTCGCTTTTGGGATTGACCATCTCCGGTTCTATCCAGATACCGAACTTAACCCCTGTTTCCTTGGCCGCTTTGACCAAAGCAGGGACACCACCGGGCAACTTGCTACGGTTAACTTCCCAATCACCCAAGCCAGCACGGTCGTCATTACGCGGATATTTATTGGCAAACCAGCCGTCATCGAGTAAGAACAAGTCTACACCCAAAGTCTTAGCCTCTTTCATCAGAGCTGCCAATTTCTCTTGGTCAAAACTGAAATAGGTATTCTCCCAGTTGTTGAGCAGACTCATACGTGGCTCCTGGCCTTTATGAAGTTGATATTGACGTGCCCAATTATGCAAGTTCCGACTGCCTTGCCCCACACCGTTGGTACTCAAAGTGAAGATGAATTCGGGAGTCTTAAACGTCGTCTTGGGTTGCAACTCATATTCCGAAGCATACGGATTGATACCTGATATAACACGCAAGACACCGGAGTTGTCTATCTCAAAAGTAAAGCGGAAGTTACCTGTCCAGCCCAATGTACCGAGCAAAACCGTCCCATGGCGCTCGTTGGCAGGTTCGTCTAGCCCTACTTCGAAGAGTGGTTGCATGAACATATTAGCACGTGTGCCGAGTTTAGTATCTATTACTTTCTTACCGGGCAAAAGCTGTTGTGTAGCCTGTTGCGCCTCTTTAGCCCAGTCGCTGCTAAACTGTGTCAAATAGTATTTGTTATTGTTGAGATACAACATGGCCGAAGCATACTGTTGCATCTTGATGCTTCGTTTCTCTTCATGGCGTATCTCGGCCCACTGTTTGATGACATTCTCCTTGGGATAAGCCACATAGTGCAACGTCACATAGACCGGATACTTGTTATCTTTCAGATTGAAGATATACTCCGTTCCACCTTTTACACTCTTCTCTGTGGCCGACTGGAAATACAAATACGTTGTGGCGTTGCCATCGGCATGCATAATACCCAAAGCCGGCTCATAATAATCCTCTGCTCCAGAACACTGATAAGCTTCCCAACCATCCACATTTGTCGCACCAACACGCCCTGCTCCCACTCGATAAGAGATTTTGGAAGCCTCGTCGGCAAACTTCAATTTCTTACCAAGATAGGTCTGATAGAGTCGTCCATTGTCTCCTACCTGCAACACAAGGTCGGTTTCGTCTGTACTGACTCGATAAGTCTTGTTGTCGGCAGCCATAGCTGTCGACATACTCATCAAGGCTATAAAGCCCAACAAGAGTTTCTTCATATATTTATATTTGTTTTTCATTTTGCTGATAAATGGTATGCGCCGTTTAAACGATAGTTAGAAAAACCATCACAAAGATAAGAAGTTTGTTGAAATAAAGTAAACTCAAATAGAGTTTAAAATCATTTTAATACTGTCTATCAACACATAATAACCAAGAGCCACTACAATACCTAAAACAGATAATAGAAGACACATAAGGCATCACTTAAATCATCGTTTTTAGGTATTGTAACCCTTGTAAAACACTGTTAATTTTGCATTGATATTTTGGAAGCATCCAAATGCATACAGATAAATAGTAATATTTAAAATCAAATTTACACACAATTAATTCAAAAGATTATGAACAAGTCCTCTATTGTAGCTGGTTTCATGGCTATTTTATCTTCGGTTGTTTTGCTCTCTTGCAGCAAAGACGATATCAAACCGGGAAATGTGGAAGCAGGACAACCACAGAATCTAACGTCGTGCATCAAAGAAGAGGTGGCCTTAATTCGCCAAATTGCAGCAGCCAATAATATTGAAGCCGATTTCAAATCAGATAATCCTACAGAATGGGAGCGCAAAAATCTGACCATCGTATGGGAAGAAACTAAAGGCACCACAGGCTCTTCTATCTATCGTGTCAAGGAGTTGCGTAGCGGAAAAAGCAAAGATGGTGGTATCAAGTCGCTGGTACTCAACGATGAAAAGAATAATTTCCAACACCTACAGCGTATCGTCCTCAACTCGGCAGCATTGAAAGAGGTGAACTTGGCACATGCTCCGGCATTGCGAACATTGCTTATTGACGGTACGAGCACAGGCGCTACAGCTTTACAAAAAATCTCTTTACACGACCTAGCTGTACTCGATTCTCTGGAGTTGCAGAACCTTTTGGCGCTCGAAACGACCAGCGAAGACAACGGATTCAACATCTACGTGAACTATAACTATCCGAAATTATCTTACCTACACATCAAGAACACGGGTATTAAAAACCTGACTGTTGACCCCGAAAATCCTCTGAAAGAACTAAAGTTGGAAGATAATAAGATGTTGACGACACTTACACTTGCCACCACAAAGCTGGAAAACCTCTCGTTTGAAGCTAAGGATTATCCTGTATTGGAAAGTTTAAACCTTAGAAAATTAGACAAAAACTCAAGCAACACTGTCAATATTGCCGGTCTAACCAAGCTTACCTATACTAACATCAACAATTGTGAGTCAGTAAAAGGTATCAACGTTGACAATTGTAATAATCTGAAAGAGTTGACCGTATGCAACTGTAACCTGAAAGGAGAGACCTGTAAACTTGGCAATTTACCTAATCTCAAAGTACTCGACTTGAATGGTAACCAAATAGAAAGCATTGACCTTTCGGCCTTGAAGAGTGTAACCAACCTAAAATTAGCACACAACAACCTAGCTTCTAGCGACCAATTCAAGTTGCCGAAAATGGTAATCGACCTTGAATTACAAGGCAACGAGAAACTGGTAAAAGCAGATTTCACACCTTATAAGCAGATAGAATTGATTAATCTGAAAGGTACTAAGAAAGGAGCGGAAAGCTACAATAAAGATACTCCTAATCCACTATCAGAGATTAATCTGAAAGGTCTTACCAATCTGAAACGTCTCATTGCTACCAACAACTCTTTGAAATCAATCTTTGATGGTACCGAGGTATTCGAGAAACTAGAGGCATTGGAAGTAGAATTCAACGGCATAGACCCTATTGGAATGATGAATATAGCCAAAGCCATTGAGGATATTGGAGTAAGAGTTTCAGCCAATTTCCAGACCTATGAAGCGACACTCAACGGCAGAACTATTGACTATACGACCGTAGCTAGTTATCTAGACGATAAAAGAGATGAATTAGAAGTAACCGTCAAAGATCAAGATAGTAAAGAGGTATCGACCGATTGCTACGATTTGAAAGACGGTCTGCTGACTTTCAAAAAGCCCGGTACATATAAATTATACGTTGGCGGATTCAGGAGAGTGGTTGATGGTATGTATACAACATTAGATTCCAAGGTCTTTACAGTCAAATAATTGAGAACTGAAATATATAATCAGCGGAAATCAACATCAATAAAAAGAAACGGGAGAAAGTCCCCGACTTTCTCCCATCAAATTACATTTTTTATATATAATGAACACAAAAACAAGATTACTGACTACACTCTTCCTCTGTGTATCCATATTCTGCCAAGCCAAAAAGGCGTTGCTAGTCATCGCACATGGCTCACCTAATCCTACATGGAACAAACCGGCGCTTGACTTAGAAAGCAGAGTAAGCGACACACTCAAGGCTCGTGGCATCAAAGACTTCGCTATTGTGCGCACGGCTTTGATGGAGTATACACACCCAAACATAAGTGAAGTGGTGAAAGACTTGGAACGTGAGCAAGTGGATACCATCTTCGCCATGCCCATATTCATCTGTCCTTCATCGCATACAGAAGAGGATATACCCAATCTTCTCGGCCATAAATACAACTCATATATAAGAGAAGGATTGGTAGAAGAGCATGCAGAGTTTGTCAAGACCCGCATCCCTATCACCATGGGGCCGACCTTTATGTTCAGCGATGTGTGCGAAAAGATTACACTTCACAACGTACAACAACTCTCAAAGAATCCTAAAGACGAGGCACTCATCATCCTTGCACACGGCGACGAAGCCTATATGCCCTTTTGGAAAGAACTGATAGAAAGTATAGATAGTAAGGTACGACGCGGTATGGGCTTCGATTACAGCAACCATGCATTCGTAGAAATGGGACAAGAGTTTGTAAAAGACGCACTGCCTATCATCAAAGAAGCTGCCAAACACAAGAAACGCATCATCTTACAAGGCGTGTATCTCACTTCAGGCATCAAAGGAATGGCACAACGTTTCGGCTTAATTAAGGCTGTAGATGAAGCATTAGCCGGTCAAAATGTAGAAGTGGTATATGGCGATAAAGGCTTATTACCCGATGGAGCTGGCGAAGTGAGCGGGTGGATAGTAGACTGTGCTCAGCAATGGTTGGATAGATAAACATATCAAAGATGACATTCTATCATATTCTACAATCCTTCGTGTGGGGCGGTTGTGTACTGTTTGGCAGTATGCAACCATTACCGTTGCAGGCCATTCATACCGTACAACAGAGTTCTACCGATGTATTACGCGGTAAAGTGACCGACTCACAAGGTGGCGAACTACCCGGAGTGACGGTCAAAGTAGAAGGTACTCGCCGAGTGACAGTGACCGATGCGCAAGGCAACTATACGCTCAATGTACGTCCGGGTGAAACCGTACGCTTCTCATACTTAGGCATGAAGGGTCAAAGCTTCAAGTATCGACGGCAGGCAAGAGCCAATATCTCGATGCAAGAAGACGACAACATGCTGAACGAAGTGTCGGTTAAGGCTCGCACCAACATCAATGCCATCGATGTAAGAGCACGTGCCGGCGTGGTAGACCAAGTGAATATGAAGCTTGTCACAGAGAAACCCAGCATCGATATGGGGCTGGCTTTACAAGGAGCAGTGCCGGGATTGCTCGTCATGAATACCGGAGAGCTGGGCAAAACACCCGAATTACGCATTCGTGGAAACTCTTCCTTGCGACGCGGAAACGTCTCCAACGAACCGCTCTATGTGCTTGATGGTAAGATTATCACAGCCGAAACGTTCTACAATCTGAATCCGATGGACATCAGCGAGATGAAGGTTTTGAAAGACGCGGTGGCCTGTGCTCTCTACGGAGTCAAGGCAGCCAACGGTGTCATAGAGATTACATCGAAGCGTGGAAACTCCGAAGGAACCACCATCAACTATAACTTCAATATGGGTATTACGACTCGTGGACGGCGCGGTCTAAAACTCATGGAGACATCAGAAAAACTGGAACTGGAGCGCTTGATGCGTAATCCGGCTGCTCCGGGCTATCGTTACAGTGCCGATTATTATAACAGATATGAGTCTGACAACCCCAACAAGGCACAACTAATAGCCGAAGGTGAGAAGCTATTAAACAACCTCCGACAGACCAATACCGACTGGTTCAAAGAATTACTACGCAATAGTATCTACACCAGACATACGATAAGCATGCGCGGAGGAAATGAGGAAAGTTCATACTTCGCTTCGTTCAACTACACCAAACAGGGCGGAAGAATCAAAGGAAATGACAAAGAGCACATCGGAGTGAGCCTAAACTTGGATAAAACCTTGGGCAAGATAGGTTACGCCATGATTAGTATGAACGGCTCATATGCCAAAGTAAATACTCCGGTGGGAACTTCCAACGACCCCACACAGTTGGTTTACGACCTCAACCCATACGAGTCACCTGCCAGTGGGAAACTATATTCCTATCCCGGACGTACATTCTCCGACCTATTCAATCAATATCAAGAGAAGTCATCCGACAAATCTGTGGGCGTAAGTCTGAACCTCTCGCTCACACCAATCAAGGGATTGGACATCGAATACGTCGGTGGTATCGACTATTTGTTGGATGAAAGCAATAAGTTTACGCCGGGTTCGTCGTATTCGGAACGCAATAGTGGCGTGGCGGAATATCAACGTGGTATTCTGCAACGTGCCAAAAACACCACCACCAACATTTCTTCCAATCTACGTGTAACATACGAAAAGACTTTCAACGAGAAGCATAGCGTGACCGTCGGAGCCAACTTTGACTACTATCGGTCTATTTATGACAATATCGGAACGATAGGCTACGGTGTCGGTGACATCAATTCCACATCGGCCATCAACCATTCCATCACAGGAGTACGTCGCGAACGCACATCGGGAAAGAAAGACCGCAATGCCCAAATAGGCGCCGGCTTGTTGGCAAGTTACACCTATAGCGACCTCTACGACGCATACGCATCATACAAAAGAGACGGTTCGTCCATCCTTCCAGCCGATAAACGCTGGAATAATGCATGGGCTGTAGGCTTGGGGTGGACTCCTTCAAACTACAATTTCCTCAAAGGCAACAAGCTATTGACACGCCTGAACCTTCGCACATCGTATGGTGTGATAGCCAATCTGAACGGAGTTTCAGCCTCATCTACAGTCGCCACATTCTCATATTTGGAATCCAGCTACGAGAATCAGCGCCAACTATCGCTCATCAGCCTGTTTAATGAGAACCTGAAACCCGAAGTTACCAAGTCGTTCGACGTGATGTTGACGACTGAACTCATGAAACGCTTGACGCTGAATATCAACTTATACAAGCGCAGAACGGAACAAGCGCTGCTCGATGTGCCCATCCCAACCTCCACAGGATTCAATACTTTGAAGCGCAACATCGGCATTTTAGACAACAACGGTATTGAGGCTTCGGCCAATTGGAGAGTATTGCAGCTCCCCGACTGGTCGCTATCGCTCTTCGGAAGCTTGGCTTACAATAATAATAAGGTGATAGATCTCTACTATGCACACGAGATTTACACCTCAGACGACGCCATTGTGCCCGACTACGAAGTAGGAAAATCCTACGATATGATATATGGTCCGCGCTCATTAGGCATCAATCCACTGACCGGTTATCCTGTTTTCTCAACCCCAAATGGCGAGAAACAGGCCAGCGAACCATTGACCCGCGAAGATGTAGTGGCCTTGGGACACTCCACACCGCCCTACTCTGGCAGCTTCGGAATGAACCTTGGATACAAGTCTTTTGAATTAGATATGAACTTCTACTATAATTTTGGTGGTAAGAAACAGTTCAACTACACCTATGTACGCAACTACGACCACGTGAAAAAGAATGCTGCTTCGGGCCAGATAGACAACATGTGGTTCAAGAGTGGCGATGAGAATAAGATTTATCCGACACCATTCTGGACCTCGGCTGTGGCCGAAGACAACCTCAGCCGTTTTGCCAATTCACGTACACTCGGCAACAGTAACTTCATCAGACTGTCGATGTTATCGCTCCGTTATCGCATTCCGGGCAACCTACTCAAGCGCAATCTGCCTTTCATAAGGTTTGCCTCAGTGGCACTGCAGGCTTCCAACCTGTTTAATTGGACCTCTTATAGCGAGTCAGACCCCGAAAGTGGAACCCTAGCCGGTACACTTCAACCGGTCTATACACTAAATGTAAATCTTACATTTTGATACTTTTCAATTTCATGAAAATGACTTTCAAATACCTATCACATCTCCTAATGGCAGTCCTATGTGGCACTTTGCTCACTGCTTGCACCATCAATATACCGCCGGCCGATGAATATAGCGACCCGGATGCTATCTCTGGACTGAAGCAAGCACGCTCTTTGCTTGCTTCAACTTACGCCCTCTACCCCCATTGCGAGTTCGAATTGTCGGTTATGGGAGAAGACTTTATGCCCACAAACTATACCAATAAGGATATTAGCAAGCAGAACCTATACTCGTGGAAGGACAGTGAGATAACCACAATGGCCGAAAATCTGTGGTTACAATTCTACAACACCATCGCTTCGTGCAACACCTTGCTCGAACGAGTAGAGAAGATTGAGGTGACAAACGATAATGACAAGTTCTCGAAAACAGCTATTATAAGCGAGGCAAAGACGCTAAAAGCACTCTGTTACTTCAAGCTTCTACAGCTATACGCCCCCGCTTACGACCGCAACCCACAAGCCGACGGTATCATTTTAACCGATAAAGTGGGACTCAAATTCCCCAAACGTTCGTCAATTGCCACTTGTACCGACAGCATCCGCGCCTTGTTAACTCAAGCAACCGGCGTTAACAACGTCCCCACGGCAAACGGTTGGTTGTCAAGGAAAGCCGCCATCTATCTGCAAGCAGAGGTGGAACTCTATGCCGAAAACTATAGTAAGGCTGTCCAACTGGCCGAAGACATCATCAAAGACTGCTCTACCGACATGTTCACACAGGGCGGAATAGAAAGCCTTTGGACTACAACTAGCAACAAGAACCGCATCTTTGCATTTTACAACGACGGTAGTTACTACACCAGCATACAATTTGGAGCTGCCAATGGAGATTATTTCGCAGTGAATCCAAACATATCTTTCACTCCCGAAGACCATCGAACAAGCAGCTATGTGCTTACTTTCAACATGGATGGAACCCCGCGAACGCTGCTGGGCAAGTACAATAAGAATCTGAAAGCAGGCACCGATAATCGCTACATAGACATGATGCGTCCGGCAGGAGCCTATTTTATTGCTGCCGAGAGCTATGCTCAATTGGGGCAAAATGCCAAAGCTATCTCCACCATCAATGCTTATCTCAATGCCGTCAAAGCTACTCCACTCACAGAAACGCTCACCGGTGAAACACTCATTGACGCAATCCTGCAAGAGAAACAGAAAGAGTTTGTAGGCGAAGGACAAGGATTTCTCGACTTGAAACGCCTCCACAAACGCTCCATTCACCGGGGTAGCGCCTTCAACAAGGGCATTATCTCTACCATCAAAGCCGACGATTACCGTTGGACATTCCCCATTCCGCGTTCTGAATATCGCTATAACGAGAATGTGACACAGAACGAGGGATGGCCACTGAATCGATAATTAAAAACGAATTTAAAATCAATAATATGAAACAGATTATTTCTTTGACGTTATCACTTCTTGCTTTCGTGCTCGCAACCGTATCATGTAGCAGCAACGAGGACAATGGATATCAAGGCAAAAACTACGTACAACTATCGACAACTGTAGACCCTTCGATGACAGAAAACAGCACCGAAGGCATCACGGTAAATTTGATGGCTACCTCGACCGTCGAGAAAGACGTCACCATCAAACTACAATTGGTTAACAACGACGACGGTGTACTAAAACTCAATAGTAATGTCGTAACGATGAAAGCAGGTACTAAGACGGCTCAGGTCACCATCTCGTCGAACCAGAAGAATCTCCTCAACGAGCAGCGTACAGTCGTACTGAAGGCCGCGGAGTTCTCCGATGCCAACATGGTGGCGCAGGGCGACCTCTCCATAACGGTACGCCCGAATCCCGCACTCCCCGTATTGACCGCCGAACAGATAAAACTTATCGACGGCTATCGTGCCAAGTACGGTATTAATCTGAACAATATCCTTGGCACGGTCAACTGCAAAGTAGAGGCAAAATCGCCCACCGACGAGGTTGGCGTGTACACCGATGCCGAGACAAAGACCTTCGAGGGCGTCACCGTCATCACCTTGAGCGAGGCCTCTACAGCCGATACACCGGTGCTTAAGATGACCGACAACCCCCTCGGACTCACCGCCTTCCTCGGCAACTGGCTCCATAAGGAGACCGATGAGAACGAGTTTTGGCAAGATGTATCGACCGCTTATCCCCACATGTTCAAGGCTATCGGCTTTGATAAAGCCAAAGAAACCTTCACCGCCACACTCGATGGCATCGCCATTAACCTAAAGGATAAGACCATCAGCTTTACAAGTAAGATCAAGGATAAGTACGACGAAGACATCACCACCGTTCCTTTCAGTTTCACATACACGGCTTGGGACCGCTGGAAAAAGATGAGCGACGAGGGCAAGAGCATTCAGACACCCAATGGAACCGACGAATCCGGCAACGTAAACGCATGGACTACACAGACCGTTAAAGAACTCATTGGCAACGGAATCACGCTCATGCCCGGTTATTTCTTGTTCAAGAGTACCATTGATAAAGACGACTGGGGAGAAACGCCCAGCAACTGGGTGGCTCCGAAAGGTACCATCGACTTCGGCAACGGAAACATGATCTACCGGTTTGCATTAGACCATGAGACAGCCTCCGGATACACACAATTCACCGTAACATATACTTTTAATCACTAATCCAAGTGTTGAATGAGATTAAAACTTCGATACTTGGCAGTTTGGGCATTGGTGGGAACTAGTATTCCTATCAATGCCTTTGCTGTTGATAAGCCCATCAATTTCCCTAAAACATGTATAGAGGGTAGACTAGACAATGGTCTACGCTATATCGTCATGCCCAATCAAGCTCCTCAAAACTGCGTAGAACTGCGCTTGGTATTGCGAGTTGGCTCCATGCAGCAGTCGGCTATGCAGGGCGGAACGGCTCATTTTTTGGAACACATGGCCTTTGCCGGAAGCAAGCAATACCCCAGATTAAGCATGATAGACAGCCTTGAGACGTTGGGAATGCAATACGGTCGCGACATCAACGCCATGACCGGGTTCGATAAAACCTACTACATGCTCACCGTTCCTGTAAAGGATAGGCAATCTTCTACGCTTTCTCGTACCTTGGGGATGCTTAAAGAGTGGCTCTGCAACCTCACTTTTACCGATGAATACATACAAAAAGAACGTGGCATCATACTCGAAGAGCTACGCCAATACGACATTTACGACCCCTTCTACGACCTGAAAATGGGCAACAACGTGTATCGCCGGAAGCTCCCACTAGGCAGTATAGACGACATACAAAAAGTTACCAAGGCCGATTTGCTTGACTTTTACCATCGTTGGTATACTCCCCAACTAGCTGCCATCGTCGCTGTAGGCAATCTAGATGCCCTCAAAACCGTGCAAACCATCCAACAATTATTTGGCGGAATACAACCCAGAAAGTTGCGAGGGTATCAAGTCTATCCTTTCAAACACGATAAAGGCATCTCCATATCCACGATGCTTGACACGCTCAAGAAAGGCGAGCAACTGGAAGTAATGGTGCCTCACGCCACCGTCATCAGCAAAACCATCACCTCTACTACACAGAAGCTACGAGGTCGCATGCTCATATCAGCTCTGAACAAAC
The DNA here is from genome assembly GCF_000762865.1 of Prevotella sp. S7 MS 2. Classification (NCBI taxonomy): domain Bacteria; kingdom Pseudomonadati; phylum Bacteroidota; class Bacteroidia; order Bacteroidales; family Prevotellaceae; genus Prevotella; species Prevotella sp. S7 MS 2. The sequence continues at coordinate 52,463 of NZ_JRPT01000002.1, forward strand.
GCGCTTCATGGATGCAAGGCAGCGTAGATTTTTCCGACGCATGGTATCTGGCCGATAAAAACTTCTTCACCTTGTCGCTACAAGGTAGCAACAAACGCGAGTTATTACAGCGTTTAGAGCGAGTCGTAGCCTGCCTCCGACACACCTGTCAACAGGGTTTTTCGGAAGAAGAGATGGCACTGCTCATCTCCGAATCTACCAAGCATTTGGCATCAATCGATAGCGAACAGAGTTCGGAAGCATGGTGCGAGGACTTCACCGACTACTTGATAGCCGGCGACCGCAAACTCTCTACACCGGAGGATGTGGAACTTGTGCGCGAGCAACTGGCCAAGACCACCGCGCAACAATTACAGACCATCTTAACAGAATGGTTAAAGGCAGCCGACCAAACCAAACTCGTAAGCTATGTACAACGTAGCGGCCATTCGCTCACCAAGCAAGAGATAGCTGGCATTTGGCATTGTGCGAAAAACCAAAAGGTCGAACCCTACGTCTACACACCGCACGTCGAATCGGTCGAAGAAGTCAAGCCTACCCCGGAATGTCTTGCCAAGAAGTACGTATTTGCCCCATTGGCTATCGCCAAAGAAACTCACTATCCACAAACCAACACTTATGATATCGTGTTGAAAAACGGATTACGACTCGTACTAAGGCCTACTCGCGATGAGAGTGGCATTTTCACGATAGAAGGATTCGGGCGTGGAGGCACGGCCGACTTGCCCGATAGCACTTATCACCAATATGCCGGAACGGCTGGATACATCGATATGGGCGGTTTAGCCAAGGTACCTTATGAGCAGTTATCTGACTATATGGCACAGAGCGGACTATCATTGGGCGTGAATATCGCTTCTTATTGGCACGGTTTTATAGGCAATGCCCCGACAACAAAAGCCCAAGAGATGTTGAATCTTATCAAAGAGAAGACTCATCACCCGGAAGTTAATGAAACTGAATTCAACGAGACCAAGGCCGAGGAAGTGGCTTCGTTCGGAACCACTACACCCTTACAGATGCTACTGAAACAGGATGCCAACCGCATGCTTACCAATCTTAGAGACTCAATAATGGGCGATGCTCCGTCCATGATACGCCCACGCCAGACTTGCCAAGACTTGGAACGCCAAGACATTCACCACATGACGGCTTACTTCAAATCGCTTTATGCCGATCCGGCACAGCTCACAATAGTCATCGCAGGCGATTTCGATGCCGACAGTATGAAGCAAGTGACCGCAGCCACATTGGGCAGTCTGCAATCTCATAATATCCCCACAGTTTATCGCGAAGTGAGAAACGTCTTACCAAACCAACGGGCTACTCACGTCATAGATAGCCATGGTGACGAGCAAACCACGCTCCATATTCTGCTAAGTGGCAACTATGAACCATCATTACGCACCACACTTACGCTCAAACTGATGCGCGAACTCCTGCAAAAGCAGCTTATTGACATCGTACGTCGCCGAGAAAACCTCACCTACTCGCCTTTCACCGACTTAGCTTATCACGGTATAGACGGCCATTCTTACTACTTCGACCTCATCTTGACACTCGATGAAGCCAACGTAGGTAAGGCAGAGAAACTCATACAGGGCATCTTGACCGACCTACAGACACACAAAGTAAAGGCTGAGACACTGGAGAATATCAAGCGTTCGTTCCGCATGACCAAGGCTAAAACGCTGACCGATGATGCCACCGGAGCATGGCGTGGAGAGATTGTTGGCCGACTCAAGAACGGCGAATCGCTAGCCGATTTCGAAAACTACGACGAATTACTGTCGTCTATCACACCCGACGACGTGCTCCAAGCATTCAAACGATACATCCATCAAAAGACAATAACAATTCTAAAACTCAAAGGAAAATCATGAAAAAGAAATATTTACTGCTCTTACTATTGGTAATGCCCCTGTTGACAATGGCCAAATCCGACTTGAAAGCATTCACACTGGTCGACAACGCAGGCCACGAAGTCCCATTCCAAGAGATGATAAAGCAAGCTTCCAAGAGCGATGTCGTCTTCGTAGGCGAAATGCACAACTGCCCTATCACCCACTGGCTGGAACTCAAAATAGCCGAAGCACTCTATGCCAAGCACAAAGACAACTTGATGTTGGGGGCAGAGATGTACGAGGCAGACAACCAACTCATCATGGACGAATACCTGAATGGCAACATCAAATACGAGCAGTTCACCGATGAAATGCGTCTATGGCCAAACTATGAGACCGACTACGAGCCGGTATTCTCGTTCGCCGAAGAAAACCATCTACGATTTATTGCCACCAACGTACCGCGCCGTTATGCCAACGTGGTGAAGTATCATGGCCTTGATTACCTCGATAGCCTGAGTGCAGATGCCAAGAAATATCTCCCTCCGTTGCCTATCCCCTTTACGATGGAAGGCAAAAGTACGGCCGCATTCTCGCTCATGGCATCTATCCATGGTAAGAAAGACGACCCCATACGCATGCACATGGCACAAGCATTAAAGGATGCCACGATGGCTTGGAACATCTCAAAGAACATCGGACGTCACCATTTCCTACATTTCAATGGTAGCTATCACACAGCTGGAAAGACGGGTATTATAGACTATCTCAACCGTTATCGTCCCGAAACAACTATCACCACCATCATGGCAGTGAAACAAGAGGAGATTGATAAACTCGATAGTGCGTATCAAAATCAGGCCGATTACTACATCATCGTGCCACAAGACATGAGCACTTCGTACTAAATCATATTGCTGCAGGGCTTTGGCAGCAATGCTGCAAAAGCCCTGCAGCAATACTGCCGAACCTAGACAGCAAAGTTGCCTCGCCCCTGCACCAACCTATTGAAAGCTTTTTAAAGAGGTAAAACAAAAAAAAGAGAGACTCAAGGTTGAGTCTCTCCTTCTATATATTGTTCCATAAACATGTGCTCACCATCAAACACTGCGTAGGTAAACTGCCATATCCAATCACCCAAAATCATCATCCGAGCCTTCTTGCTAAGCATCAAGTCGAGTTCTATATGGCGATGGCCGTAAAGGAAATAGTCTATGTCGGCGTGCGTCTTCATGTACTCTTTGGTGAAAAGAACGAGATATTCCTTGTGCTCACCCATATAAGGAGCCTCCTTACCATCGGCTCTTTTCAACCTACTATGCTTGGCCCAATTAAGCCCAAGAGCCATTCCCCAACGCGGATGGATGGCACATAGCAGGCGTTGACAGGTGTGGTTGTGGAATACTTTACGCAAGAATTTGAACTTATTATCGGGATCTCCGAGTCCATCTCCATGTGCCAAGAAGAACACTTTGCCGTATATCTCGGTGGTTAAAGGCTTGGTATGCACAATGAGACCACACTCTTCTGCCAAATAACCATACGTCCAAATGTCGTGATTACCGGTAAAGAAGTGTACTTCCACGCCATTATCAGTCAGCTCGCTCAGCTTCCCAAGGAAACGTGTATAGCCTTTTGGAACCACATAACGGTATTCGTTCCAGAAGTCAAACATGTCTCCGAGCAGGTAGATAGCCGATGCCTTGTCCTTAATACTGTCAAGGAAACGCACCAGCCGACGCTCTTGCGTACGACCATGCTCTATGGCTAGCGATCCCAAATGGGCGTCTGAAAGGAAGTATACATTCTTCATGGGCATGCAAATTTTAGTCGAAACCGAGTTCCACGCGAGCTTCTTCGCTCATCATACTTTGGTCCCAAGCAGGTTCAAACACCAGATTCACACTGCTGGATACCACTCCTTCGACGCTATCTATCTTTGTTCTAACGTCCTCAAGAATGAAATCGGCAGCCGGACATGAGGGTGATGTGAAGGTCATATCAACCTCCACATTACCATCTTCTTGCACATCTACTTTGTAAATCATGCCTAAATCCCAGATATTCACAGGTATTTCAGGATCGTAGACGGTCTTCAACACGTCCACGATACGCTCTTCTATTGCTATTTTTTGTTCTTGTGTCATTGCTAAGTCTATTAATACACCTTCTTAACCACGTTCTTTTTACAAAGATAACGTTTTCGATGAATCCCACAAAGGATTCGTCTTATTTCTTCAACATCAACTCTACGGCACGTTTCAGTTGTTCATCGTTTCCCTGTAGATAGTCTTCAGGAGTGTTATATACCTTTATATCGGGCTGCAAAGTGTTGTTTTCGCCATACACACCATGCATATCCCGACAGCCAACTTGCGGGATTCCGAACACCATTTGGTTGTCCATGAGTCGCTCCCACCACACAGCTGTCATCGTACCTGCTACAGGTGTGCCGATAATCTTGCCTATTCCGAGAGTCTTATAGACGAATGGGAAACCATGACCATTGCTGTAATCGTCTTCACAAACCATAACACAAGATGGTTTTACCCACTTGTTCCAAGGGTCGTATCCAATGAATTGGCCACGCGGAACGAAGCTTTGATACTGCTTACCCGACAGTAATGTGCACAAATCGTCGTGTAACCAACCACCTCCATTGTGTCTTTCGTCGACGATGACGGCCTCTTTCTGTCGATTCTTATCGCTCAACAACTCACTGAATACAGTGCGATAACTCTCGCTATTCATCGCTTTCACATGCACATAAGCCAATCGTCCGCCCGAAAGACTGTCTACAATAGCACGGTTACGATCCACCCAACGCTTGTAAAGGAGCTCATCTTGCTGCGATTTAGAGATGGGACGAACGGTCACATCAAACGATTTGCCACCATTGTTGACCGTTACTCGTACCGGTTTTCCGGCCTTTCCATCGAGCAACATATCGTAGGCTTTACCTGCTTCTATCCTCTGTCCATCGATAGCTTCGATGATACTACCACGCTGAACCTTTGTATTCTTCACGGCAAATGGGCCACGTTTGATGACTTCATCGACTTTCAGACCATCTCCAGTGTACGTTTGGTCGAAGAAAAGCCCCAATACAGCCGTCTTCAACTTGGCTCCATCGGGATAGAAACGAGCGCCGGTATGCGAAGCATTCAGCTCGCCCAGCATCTCGCTAAGCATGTCTCGGAAGTCGTAACGGTTGTTGATATAAGGTAAGAAACGCTCGTAGGTGGCGCGATAACCAACCCAATCTACTCCATGCAGATTAGTATCGTAGAATTTATCCTTCACTTGTTGCCATACATGGTCAAACAAATACTGTCTCTCTTTATAGGGTTGATAGTTGAATCGAGCCTCAAAACCGATAGCAGAAGAACTCTTCTTTGCCACATCAAACTTCTTAATGGTAGAGTTGCACAGGTAGATATTCTTGAAATCTTTATCAGCTTGCATACCGCCACGGCCTATATTCTTCTCTACTATCTCTGTTTTACCATCACGGATCATATGACGCCACAGGTCGTAACCACCTTCAAAAGCGGCTTGATAGTACAACGTATCGCCACCGGGACTAAGAATTGCGTCACCCATGTGGGAAGAATTGACCGTCAATCTAACCACTCTGTCGCGACAATTATCAAGATCAAACTTCAAAGGTTCCACCTTCTTAGACTTCTTCTCGTCTTTCTTGGCATCGTCTTTTTTATCTTTCTTCTTCGCTTCATCAAAGAGTCCTTTCTCTTCTTTGGTCATCTTGAACTGCTCGTAAGCATCCAAATCGAAGAACATCAAGTAGGCATCCGACTCCGAACCCCAACTTCCATGGCTACGGAAACCGGCTCTATCACTCTGGAAGAGCATGGCTTTACCACCCAATACCCACTTGGCATCACCGTCGTTGTAACCGCTTTCGGTAATATCATGGATTTCTCCGGAACCTGAAGCTGCCACCAGTGCGATGTCACTGTTGTTCCATCCGCCGGTACCAATGTAACTACTGAGCAACCATTTACTATCCGGACTCCACTCAAACCACTGGTCGCCGTCACTATAAGAGTACATATACTTACCGTCCATGAGCGTACGCAGGGCGTGACTCTTCACATCTACCGCCCTCAATGTGGTGCGATTCTCCAGATAGGCCACCGATTTACCATCGGGACTATAGCGAGGTTGGAACGAAGTTTGGTCGCTCTTAACCAACTGTTCTTCCTCTATCTCGGTGGCATAAGTGAAGAGCTTCTCTTCCTTTTTCTTAATGGTAGACTGGTAAATCTGCCACAATCCACCACGCTCAGAGGCGTAAACAATGCTTCGACCGTCCGGTGCGAAGTCAATACTACGTTCCTGTTCAGGCGTATTGGTGATTTGTTTAGTCGTCTTATATTCCACAGAAGTGACGTATACATCGCCATGTAGCACGAAAGCAATTTCCTTTCCACCGGGCGAGACTGCTATTTCCGTCGCACCACGTGTCAAGGTCTGCCGGTCAAGATCGATGTCGTTACGGTCGGACACCACTGTTACAGCCACCTTTTTAGGCTGTTGTCCCTCACGAAGGGTGTAAATCTCACCGTCGTAACCATAGCACAACATGCCATCGTTGCTACGCGATAAGAATCTCACGGGGTTACCCCTATAACTTGTCAGTTGCTGTTTTCCACTGCCATCTAAATTCCGTCGGTACACATTAAAAGTTCCGCTCTCCTCACTTAAATAATAATAGGTGTCGCCACTACCCCATACAGGATTGCGGTCTTCACCATTAAAAGAGGTCAATTTGCTGTATTTACCCTCTCGCTTTACCCATATATCGCGCGTAATAGGCGATGTATGATGCTTTCTCCAAAGATCTTCATAGCCTTTTTGGTCATGATAAAGAACGTCGCCACGGCTATTGATGCTCACATCGCACATCGTTAGCTCGGAGAAGAGCGTCGGTCTAGCCATGCCTTCGGTACTCACTTGATATACTTGAGGGAATGAACCGCTTGCAAAGATAATAGATTTAGAGGTCGGCATCAAGCTTGTTGAGTACAATACATGCATACCATCGCTGAACGCCATCGGTATTTCGTCGCCGCTATTATAGGTCAATCGCGTCGGCACACCGCCGTCTTTACCCACTACATATACGTCAAGACTGCCCTCACGACTTGATGCAAAGGCTATTTTTTGGCCGTCCGGACTCCATACAGGGTATGAGTCGTAAGCCGAATTGGTTGTTATCTGACGTGCACTTCCACCCGTCGTGGGCACCGTAAAGATGTCGCCTTTATACGAGAACGCAATGGTTTGTCCATCAGGAGAGATACGACTATAACGCATCCACAATGGGTTGGTTTGAGCCGAAGCCCATAGCGATGAGGCCAAAGCCACAGCCAAGAATAGTTGTCTTTTCATATTTGCCATTTATTTATTCCTTCACTTCTATGCTACCTTTTAATAATATATTGTCAGAAGAGCTACCCACGAGCACATCGAAACGCCCCGGTTCCACACGATGCTGCATGTTTCGGTCTACAATAGAGAGGTCGTCTTGGTCTACAACGAAACAAAAATGCTTGGTCTCACCCTTCTTGATCATTGCACGTTCAAAGTGTTTGAGCTGCTTAATGGGCTGAACGGTCGACGCAACCTCATCATGTAAATAGAGCTGAGCCACTTCTTCACCGTCCCGACTACCTGTGTTGGTCACGTCAAAACTTACTTCAAATTGCTGATTTCCCATCGACTTAACAGCCAGATTGCTGTATTTGAAAGTGGTATAGCTCAATCCGTAGCCAAAAGCATAGAGCGGACGAGCCGACATTTCAACATAGTTATGGGTTTCAGGAGCCTTCTTATTATAATAAACCGGCAATTGTCCTACCGCAGCAGGAACGCTCACGGGAAGTCGACCGGCTGGATTGTAATCGCCAAAGAGCACATCGGCAATGGCACGACCGCCTTCTTGACCGGGATAATAAGCGGTCAATAGGGCATCGGCATGCTCTGCCGACCATGTCTTATCAAGCGGACGGCCTTCGATATATACCACTACTAGTGGCTTACCCGTGGCACGCAGTGCACTAAGCAACTCGTTTTGGCGTCCCAACAGCGATAAGGTAGCACGATCGAACCCTTCTCCACAGTCCATATCGCTTAGACTTTTGCTGTCGCTCACTGCTGCTCCGGTCTCTTTATAGCTTGTCTTAAAGTCGCGAGCACTAGACCCTCCGACCACAGCCACGACCACATCGGCACGCCGCGCAGCCGCCACCGCCTCGTCTATATGTACATCTACGGTGTCACGCACGCCACAACCTTTCACGTATTCCACTTTTCCGACACCTATTTTCTGTCTGATTCCATCGAGTACAGTCTTCACATTACCCTCAGCTTGCGGTGCCGTGTAGTCGCCCAACTGATTGTAATCATTATCCGCATTAGGCCCTACGACAGCCACACGCATGGTCTTCGACAGCGGCAACGTGTTGTGTTTATTCTCCAACAGTGTCACAGCAGCCTGCGCCACCCGATAAGCCACATCCATATTCTCGGCCGTCCTCACTTCCTTGGTAGCCTGTTTCGGATCTACATACGGATGTTCAAAGAGCCCCATCTCAAACTTCATGCGCAGCACTTGAGCCACAGCAGAGTCGATAAGAGCCTCATCTACCATCTTCTTTTGGCAAGCATCGACCAGTGGTTGATATGCCAACGCGCCTAAATCTACATCTACTCCGGCTTTCAAAGCCATGACTCCGGCTTCTTGACGAGTCTCCGCCACGTGGTGAGTCTGCCAAATACCATCGATACTATACAAGTCTGACACCACGAAACCGCGAAATTTCCAATCTTGTCGCAGCACTTTCTTCAAGAAATAATCGTTTGCCGTACAGGGAATACCATCGAGCGAGTTGTACGAAGTCATCACCGATAGGGCGCCGGCATCAATGGCTCTCTTGAATGGTGGGAGGAAATTCTCTTGTATCTCACGCATTCCGAGGAACGTAGGATTACCATTCTGCCCACCCTCTGTCGTTCCATAACCGATGAAATGCTTCAATGTTGCTAGCGTAGCATAGGGATTTGAAAGGTTTCCACCGCCCAGTCCGCGTACCATTGCAGCCCCTATTTCGCCCGAAAGCGTAGGGTCTTCGCCCATCGTTTCTTCCACTCTGCTCCATCGAGGGTCACGACTCAGGTCGAGCACAGGGCCATAACTGATGTGTCCACCCTGCAAACGTATCTCCTTGGCAATCACCTTTCCGGCTGCTTCTATGAGCATCGGACTCCACGTGGCAGCCATTCCAAAACCCGTAGGGAATACAGTCGTGCCGATAGCCATGTGTCCATGGGGAGCCTCTTCTGCCAAAAATAGTGGAATACCAAGCCGTGATTTCTCCATCACATACTTCTGCATGGCATTGCCGGCCTTGGCAGCCAACTCCGGATTCAAGCCGTTTGAGAGTGATTTACGAGTCCAAGGGTCGGCACGATAGGTACCCCACAGCATGCCCACATGCTCTTGTCCCACTTCTTTTTCAAACAAGGCTGAAGGCACAACCTTCTTGCCTTGTATATCATAATAGTTCCAAGCCAGCGTACAACGCAACTGCCCTACTTTCTCTTCGAGTGTCATGCGCGACAGCAAATCGCTCACACGCACACTGATAGGTAGATTAGCTTGTTGATAAGGGAATTTCTTTTGGGCAGCCATAGCGTTCCCTGCCATGCAGAGCGACACCACGGCACAAAGTAGTCTGTCTCTATTTTTCATTTTTGTTAGGTTTACTTACAGAGTACGGAGCGTCTACCTGTTGCGTTCCACGTTGCTTGTTAGGAGTAGCCGACATCGTGAATCGGATATTACCACCATTCATTAAGTCGGCATGGCGCAGGTAGTTATGTGTGTAATTTTGCCCATTCAACAGCATAGAATTGATATAAGGCTCATGACTGTCGGCCTGAATTCTCATCGTTTTTCCATTTTCTAGGTGCAGTGTCATATCGGTAAAGTAGGGTGTACCGAGCACATACTCGTTGCTACCGGGGCATACCGGATAGAAGCCCATGGCCGAGAAGACATACCAAGCAGACGTCTGACCGTTGTCTTCGTCGCCACAATAGCCATCGGGAGCTGCTGTATAGAGTTTGTCCATAGTCGTGCGTACCCACTTCTGAGCCTTCCATGGCTGCCCACTATAGTTGTAGAGGTAAATCATGTGTTGGATGGGCTGGTTGCCATGTGCATAGTTTCCCATGTTCATAATCTGCATTTCGCGAATCTCATGAATTACCTGACCGTAGTAACTATCATCGAACACGGGTGGAAGATTGAACACAGAGTCCATCATTTCATTGAATATCTGCTTGCCACCCATGAGATTAATAAGTCCTTGAGGGTCGTGGAATACCGACCAAGTGTAGTGCCAACTGTTGCCTTCTGTGAATGCATCGCCCCACTTCAGAGGGTTGAAAGGCGACTGAAACTTACCGTTCTGCAAACGCCCACGCATCAATCGGCTCTCTCGGTCAAACACATTCCGATAGTTCATAGCACGCTGTCGGTACACTTTCAACTCGCGTTCCGACTTACCTAAAGCCTTACCCAGCTGATAGATACACCAGTCATCGTAAGCATACTCCAACGTACGAGCCACGTTCTCATTGATTTTCACGTCGTAAGGCACGTAACCCAACTTGTTATAATATTCCCAACCGAGTCGGCCGGTAGACGATACGGTGGGATGAACAGCTTGTGTCCCGTGTACAACTGCTTCCCAAAGGGTCTCCACATCGTATCCACGAAGCCCTTTCAAGTAAGCATCAGCCACCACCGAAGCGGAGTTGTTGCCCACCATACAACCACGATGACCGGGGCTGGCCCATTCCGGTAAGAAACCACTTTCTTTATAAGCATTCACCAATCCGGCCTGCATCTTCGTGCTTTGTGACGGATACATCAGGTTCAGCAAGGGGAAAAGGCTACGGAAGGTATCCCAGAAACCGGTGTCGGTAAACATATATCCGGGCAACACCTTGCCGTTATAAGGACTGTAGTGCACTGGTTTTCCATCACCATCCAACTCGTAAAAACTGCGTGGGAAGAGCAACGAACGATACAAACAAGAATAGAATGTGCGCAGATGGTCGGTAGACGACTCATCGCCAACCTCTATCCTACCCAGCATATCATTCCACTGCTGACGACCTTGTGCTTTCAGTTGCGCCATATTCTTACCGTCCAACTCACGTAGATTACGCTCGGCCTGCTTTTCACTGATAAACGACGAAGCCACGCGTACGCCTACTTTCTCGCCTCGTTTGGTACTAAATGTGACGATAGCACCAGCATGATTACAGCTAGCTTCGGTCTCTCCGTTCAACAACTCGCCATCCTTAGCGATGAGATATTGACTGATAGGATGGTCAAACACCATCACAAAGTAGTTCTTGAAATTATCGGGCACACCGCCACTGTTGCGGGTTGAGTAGCCTACTATCTTATTCTCGCTCGGTATCACGCGCACCTTCGACCCCTTATCAAAGGCATCGATGACCACGTTTGCCTGATCGGTAGCAGGGAAAGTGAACTCCATCAAAGCTGCACGCTCTGTCGGTGACAATTCGGCCGTCACGTCGTAATCGGCCAAATACACCTTATAAGCATAGGGAGTGGCCTCTTCCGACTTATGAGAGAACCAACTGGCGCGTTTCTCTTCGTCGAATATGGGATTGCCAACGGTAGGCATCAACGAGAACTGGCCGTAATCATTGATCCACGGACTGGGCTGATGTGTCTGCTTCAAACCACGGATTTGGTATGCCGTATAGCTGTATTGCCATCCATCACCCATCTTTCCGGTCTGCGGAGTCCAAAAGTTCATACCCCAAGGCATGGCTATAGCAGGATATGTATTACCTGTAGAAAGTTTGAATTCTGATTGTGTACCCACAAGTACACTCACATAATCGACAGCATTTTTTACTCCTACCGCATGTGAAGCAAAAGTAAACAACGCCGCGAAAATCGCTGCGATTATTCGTTTCATCTAATATTTAGGTTTGATTGATAATTGTTACTTGCAAAGATAATCATAAAAAATGAGAGTAAAAACGAATAAAGCGAAAGAAAAACAAAGCAAAAACAAGGAATCGTAAGTGAAGAGATAAAGAAACTATCTTGGCTATCATAGATATACAACTCGTCTACTTGTCTGCTCGTTCACTTATCTGTCATCTGGCTGCAAAGGCTTGGCAGCGTCGCTGCCTCTGCCTTGCAACATTATTGTCTGCACTTTGCAGCATTGCTGTTTGGCTTTTGCAGCAAAACAGGCATGCTATATTTTGCCATGCCACAGGAATATATTACTTTTGTATAGTTACAATTTAACACGCCGATTTATGGCTTTTCTCGCTTTTATCAAGAAATGGACACTGCTCTGTGCCATCGTTTTTGGTTCTTTGGTCTACCTTTTGTTCTCCCAAGTTCCGATGCTCCAGCCCTTTGGGAACATCGTTGGACCACACTTGGTAGACGTCATGCCGATACTTATCTTCCTCATTCTGTACGTCACTTTCTGCAAGATAAGGATGGATGATTTTCGTCCTCACAAGTGGCATTTTTGGTTACAAGGCATCAGGACGGTCTTATCTGCATTGGTAGTATTGGCAATTCTCCACATCAAAGACCCAGAGCAAAAGATTTTATTCGAAGGAATTTTTATCTGCGTCATCTGTCCTACGGCCGCAGCTGCAGCCGTTATCACCGAGAAGCTAGGCGGTAGTATCGCTTCCATGACCGTTTATACCATCATAGCCAATTGCTTTACATCGGTTATTATACCGCTTTTCTTCCCTATGATAGAACGAGCTGCCAACATCACCTTTATGTTTGCCTTCTTCATGGTGCTGAAACGAGTGGTCATGGTACTTGTTGTTCCACTGTGTTTGGCACTGCTTACACGCCGATATTTGCCCAAAGTAGCCGGTTGGTTCAAACGTCGTAAGAACTTGGCTTTCTATATTTGGAGTATCAACCTATCCATATTGATGGGCTTCACGCTCAAGACGATGCTTCACGCACAACTCTCTACCCACATGCTTCTGCTCATGTTGATACTTCCGCTCTTCATCAGTCTGGCGCTCTTCGGTATCGGTAAGTTCGTCGGACACCAATATGGAGACAGCATCAGTGGCGGACAAGCACTCGGACAAAAGAACACTATCGTGGGAATATGGCTTACCATCACGTTCTTAAACCCCTTGGCGGTCATCGCACCATGTGCCTACATGATATGGCAGAACATCATCAACACGTGGCAACTGTGGTATAAAGAAAAATACGGAATACTAAAATGGTAGATTATACAGGTATAGTCGGTCGGCAAAGGCGGTGACAACGACTATACCAAATGGCCTTCATCGGCCCAAGCCAACATCTCTCGGTCGCCTCGGCTATCGCCATAAGCGGTAAGGTGAAAGGAGTTTCGGGCAGGCAACACGGCTTTCAGACGCTCTACTTTCTCTGCCCCGTAACAGTTTTTACTGCTAAAGAAGCCGGTCAACAGACCATCCTTAACCTCTATCTGCGTGCCTAATACCGTCACATCCAAGCCCTCTTCGGCCAAGAAAGGAGCTACCCAATTGTCCACACTCGCACTGACTACATACACATCGGCACCGTCTTGTAATGCCCGACGAAGGATATTAAGCATCGAAGGGCGCAAGACTTGACGGCGCTCATGGGCGTATCGACGGCAGAGGCGGTCGAACTCGTCTAGCAAAACACCTCGAAAAAAATGGGCAAACACCTTCTGTTTCGCTTTATAATTAGGGTATAGATGTAGCTTCATCAACACCAATAGCGGACTATAAAGCAAAAATCCTAGTAGGAAACGGCCTGTTCCACAGGTGAAACGTATAAAATCGATGAGCGTATCTCGTGTGGTCAAAGTGCCATCAAAGTCGAAAGCGAAGATATGTTTCATGATTTATTGATTTTTAGAAGGAGTTATAGAATTAACAGGAGTTATGGAGTTAAAGTAGTTAAGCCAATAGCAAATAAACATATGACATAACTCCGTTGAGCAACACGAAACATAACTCCCATTAACTCCATAACTCCTAATATATAATCACTAAGAAAAACAGTATCCATGCCACCACTATCAACTGCATGAAACGGTCGGCTAAAAGTATCTTTGTGGGGTCTCCACTCTTCTTATCGACCACCGTTACTTGAATATAGCGTAACAATCCCACCAATACGAGGATAGAAGTGAGATACAACGAGTCTGTTCCGAAACGCTCGGTAACTTCCGAACTCACTGTATACATGATGTAACAAACAAGTGTTACGGATGCTGTGATGGTGATAGCTTGGTTGATGAACGTGAGATTATAGCGACTGGTATTCTTGCGTGGAGCCTCTCCCGTCTCGTTCATACGCACGACATCGTCGCGCCGTTTAGCGAAACTCATGAACAAGGTGACCAAGAATGTCATCAAGACTATCCACTTACTCAACGCAACATCGGTAGCCATGCCACCGGCCAAAAGCCTCAATACGAAGCCAAAGGCCACGATGCACACATCAATGATGGCATATTGCTTGAGTCGGGCACAGTAGATGAGGTTCATCACCCAGTAAGCCAGCAACACACCACCAGTCTCGTAACGATGAGACGGGAGCAAAGCCACAAAGCCAAGACCAAGCAAAAACAGTATGCCCATAGTCATATAGGCCTGCGCGATAGACACTGCTCCCGACGCAATGGGGCGATGACACTTCACCGGATGGCGTCGGTCATCGGCCACATCATATATATCGTTGAAACAATAAATGGAAGAAGCGACCATACAATAAGCCAACACGGTGATAATACCGGGTATAAGGACATTTGGATGAAGCAGCTGACCACCGAAAAACAGGGGTAACAGCACGAAAAGGTTCTTCGTCCACTGCTTCGGACGTATTAGTTTGAGGAGTTGTTTCATGGGCTTATAATATCATTTTTTCCAATTGTCGGGCTATCCACATAACAAGTTTGGCAAACAACCAAGCCACCGGCAGGGTGATAACGACGCATACTAAGAACGTCGGCCAATAGCTCCAACGAGCCGGAATATACGCTAATACGAAATGTTGATGTACAAGATAGGCTTCCAAACTCAATGCTCCGACAAAGCTAAAGAAGCGATTGAACCACGCAGGAGTGCGTCGGAAGACACGATTCAACAGTAAAATCGATGTAATAGTGAGCGGAATATAGAGCATACGCTCAATAAAAAGAGGGAACTTTCCATGCAAGTTCTGCTCCATAAAGATACTAGAGAAGAGCGTCATAGCAAATGTCAGGAGTATCATCCAAATGGATGCACCGTCCATCGTATCCTTTCTTCGCACGCTTTCTCCCATATTGATGCCGATGAAATAGATGGGAATGCGACTCCAAAATATCTCTAAATGCCCCACAGTAGCATGAATGGGTGTCACATATTGTACCAATACACACCACAATATCATCAATACGGGCAACCAACGATAGATGGGATGGCGTCGAATCAATTCCATGTAAGAGGGCGTAAAAAGGTAAAGCATCATGATGGCAGGGATATACCAAAAGGTTAACTCGTCGTGTAACCAGAAGTCCCAATTGATGGTGATGTCGCCAATGAGGTCTATCCATGCCGCAACATCGCCTCCATGGAAGCGCGGAATATAGTAGAGCGAAGCCGCAATGAGCCATGCCGGATAAATACGGAGAAACCTTCGCACCATGAAATGACGTACCGAGGGAGTGCGAGTCCACGAAAACCACAGCCCAATTCCACTCAAAAAGAGAAACATATCGACTCCTACATTGCCCATTCTGCGCAATCCGAAGAACATATCCCAACGAGGTAACCCCACATGAAAGAGGATAATAAAGAGCATGGCAGCCCCCATCAGTTCACCACGGAATCGACTGATGTTTGAAAGTTCTATATCTTTGAAGAGATCGTCTTTCAATTTGGTCAATGAACCAAGTCTCTTTTCGCTCATAAGTTCAAGGATTTGGGATACGTTTCAAGAGTTCGCGGAAGAGCCAAGCCATGCAAATAGAAGCCACAACATAAAGAAGCAAGCCTGTATAGATGTCGCCTTGCCGGCTGATAGGAATCAATATCTTACGAGTCAACGGATGGCATATGAACAGAGCTGCGCTAATAGAGCCCACCCAAACAAAATGATTGAAGATTAGAGGGAAACGTCCCAACGACTTCACCAAACCGATACTGAAGCTGCAAATAAACACCGGGACGAAGTACCATAGCTGATAATTGTAGCTAAAAAAGACGATGCAAAGTGCCGAAACCACCATCATCATGTCGTAAGCACGGTTACTAAGCGCACGACCATAGCGAGAATAGAGCACTCCAAGGCCGAAAGGAAGCATTCCACCAATCATGTTATAACGCAAACGGTTGAGGGTTTCACCTCCCGAATCACAGAAAACCTGAAGCAACCAACACACCATGATGGCACCAACCGTCCATGTCCAAGGTCTGCGATAGATGACAAAGCGGTAGAATATGTACAATTGCAACATCAAACCAAAAAACCAATAGGGGCCCGGCCAGATGATTTTATCAGGCGACGGTAACAGATTGTTGAACATACCCAGTTGTGCCACCACATCCATGAAAGCATAATGATGCGCTCCGGGAGTGATTTGGTCTACCAAAATAAAAGCTACAAAGCCCACAATCATCATCTTGAAGAGCTTCAAGAAGTGGGTACGAACAAAGTCGTATGGTCTTCCTGCCTCCTTTACGGCATACTTCTGCTCTAGTCCGTAAGCACTCAAAAAGAGGAAAACGGGTACTCCGTAATGGCCGAAAAACGATAAAATATGCACAGGCAATAGCCCATCGGGATGCACAAGTACCCGACTCAACCAGTCTACATTATGTTGAAAATACTGATATTCATTCTCCTGTACGATGTGTCTAAGCCAATGTGAGTAGTTATGCATCACGATAGCGATAATGGCAAGGCCTCGTAATGCGGAACATTCTGCCCGCGAAAGGAGCGGCGGGGTGGCTTGTGGAGATGTCATAGGCATCACTTTTTATTTCTTTTGAAGATAGTTCAACCTCAACAAATCATAGTCGGCGGTGTTCTTGAGGATACGTTTCCGCCCCTCATCGTATTGAGGACTCAACACATTATAGGCCGCTTGATAATACGGTGTATGGATTCCAGCCAAGTAAAGCAACAAATGTGGTAGCGCATCGGTCATGTACTTACGATTGCGGGCAGCTACTATCTCCCTGTAAATCTCCGGATGTTGATGGGCATAACGGGGTGAACAATAAATCCAAAAAGGTATCTCGAATTCGTATTTTGCCAACGGATAGTCAATGGCAGAACTGTGATTACGGCATATAAAACCGCGAGTTTCCTCGTAGCACTCTTCTCCATGATCGGGCATATAAATCACAATGGCATCGCGATTTTCAAACCGTTGGATGATTTGATCGACCACCGAATCGTTGTATAGCACCGCATTATCGTAAAAACTCAGTATCTTTCGCCTGTTATCATTGAGTTCCGGACGCTTGTCTTCATAGCTGCTTGCATAGAATTTCGTTTGGTTTCGCGGGAAACGATCACGATAATTAACATGCTGTCCTAGCAAGTGAAAGATGGTCAAGTTATATTTTTTATCCTGTTGACGTAGTCTATCATAATCTCTTAACAAGTCTTCATCAAATCGATGGAGACTATCGTTGCGCGTATCAAACTGTGCTTTGCTCAACACTGGATTGTTTAAGAAGAAGCCACCACTAAAGTCGTAGACTGCCTCCTTGGCTTTCGGGAGGAACTGATTGGTGATAAACGTGACATGATAGCCGGCTTTTCTGAACAGTTCGGGGAAGAGTGGATAGTCGCACCACTCCCCTTTCTGCCCGATGACATGGGTAGAAAACACGTTCTTAAAGACGAAACTAGTGAGATTCCAACACGAGACAACATCGGTAAAAGGCACCAATCTGCCACTTTTCTCACGGGCAATCTGTCGCGGAGTGGTCGGCATGAAGTATCCATACTGCTGTGAATGATGTCTACCGAGGCTCTCACCGATAATCAACACGATCTCTGGAGAGCGATAAGAACAACTGTCCACCTGCACCTTATCAGCCGAAGCAATGAGCTTATCTATCTGTTGTGAGGCCAAAGAATTGGCATATACGCTAAAAACCAACCTCTGCATGGGGGTGAAAAGTACCGCGTGGTCTTTAGCCGTAAGTGTATGTTCCACATCACCGATGTTACTACCGGTCATCAATTCCACTGTAGCCACCTTGTTATGTGCACTCGTGATACCACCCCAAACTAGTAGAACGGTCGTCAATAAACCCATAACAGGGGCACCCCAAGGCATATTTGGCAATCCTTTAGCGGGATTATTAATGATTTCGCGAGTAAAAGTTTGCTTTACATAGCGACTCCACCACTTGCGACAAACCACCAAGATATGCACCAATATCAACAGCAATACCCACCCCACGCGACTAAACATCACGTCGGGAGAGAGTGTTGAAGTCAAGAATTCGCGTGCTTCGCGGCCGTTAGTCTCATCTACCAGCAACAGCATTGTGGGCGTAATGGTCGAGTCGTACTTCACAAAACAGTAGGTATCTACAAGAGTTACCGCATACATCACGACATAAAACACAGCCCTTGCCACCGCTCTGAACTTGCGAGGAAGCAGTGCCAACACCACACAAGCAGCATAAACTTCGAGCAACATTTCCAAATAGAGGTTATCATAGACCCTTGCCCAACTCGTATTAGGCAATGTGAGCCATGCGCTGAGAATTCCCAACGCATACATGAAAACAAAAAACAGCGCGTTCAAGCGAATCGGTAAGAAGACGACCTCAAACATTCGCCGTAGCAAGTTAACGATTTTCATCGGCTACCTATATTTAATATAGACATCTATTTGGATATTTCGAGTTTCTCGTCTCGTTTATTTGCGGAAACGTTCTGCTTGCTGACGTATCAGTTCGGCATCGTTGAAATAGTCTATACGCATAGCTTTACGCACCTCATCCATGGTCTTTGCTGCCACTTCACGAGCATCTTCCGAACCTTTTTTAAGGATGTCGTAGATGGCAGGAATATCTTGTTCAAACTCATGACGGCGCACCCGAATAGGCTCCAACATCTTATTGAGAATCTGATTCAAGAACTTCTTGCATTTCATATCTCCTAGTCCACCGCGTGTATAATGGTCTTTCAGTTCCTGAAGATTCTTATATTCCGGCCAAAACTCAGCGAAGTCATCATCGGTAGAAAATGCATCAAGATAAGTAAACACTGCATTTCCCTCCACTTTTCCAGGATCGTCGACACGTAAATGGTCAGGGTCAGTATACATCGAACGAATCTTCTGCCATACCGTGTCGGCATCATCGCTCAGATAGATACAGTTACCAAGGCTCTTACTCATCTTCTCTTTGCCGTCGGTACCGGGCAAACGGCGAGCCGTAGCATTCTCCGGCAGCATGATATTGGGTTCTACAAACACCTCAGAATAGGTCTGATTGAAGCGACGAGCAATCTCGCGGGTCACTTCCAACATCGGTTCTTGGTCTTCACCAGCAGGAATCGTCGTGGCATTGAAAGCCAAAATATCGGCTGCCTGACTCACGGGATAACAGAAAAAGCCCAATGGTATGTTGGCTTCAAAGTTGCGCATCTTAATCTCTGTCTTCACCGTAGGATTGCGCTGAACGCGAGATACCGTGATGAGATTCATCAAATAAGTAGTCAATTCGGCCAATTCAGGTATCTGACTTTGTACATAGAGTGTACACTTATCGGGCGACAAACCTGCTGACAAATAGTCCAATGCCACTTCAATCAAGTTCTGTCTAATCTTCTCCGGGTTATCGGCATTGTCCGTCAATGCCTGTACGTCGGCCATAAACACAAACATACGGTCGTAGTCTCCGGCCTCTTGAAGTTGCACACGACGACGCAATGAACCAATATAATGACCGAGGTGTAATTTTCCGGTGGGTCGGTCGCCCGTCAAAATAATTTTTCCCATTATCTATGCTTTATATTTTTCTCTTTGTCTATTCTGCAAAGATACGGCTAATTCAAATAAATCCCAAACATAACGAATAAAAAAGGGGCATACAAGATTCTACATCATCAGAATACATCTGAATCTTACAATTGCAATAGGAGCCCTTAATCCTAGCCCCATACCATATAAACTAACATAAGCTAGACTAATTATAAGTATCCACAAATTTGGTGAACATCTAGATTCTTTGTAACTTTGAGGCTCTTCATTTATAATCATATACCTATTTAACATGAAACATAGCTTATTACTTACGCTTTTATCAGCCTGTTTCCTTACAGGCATGGCGCAGCAACGAGCAGACCGCCAATCGCTCAACGACCCCAATTCATTCTCTTTCATACTCATGGGCGACCCGCAAGGATATACCAAGTACGATGTCAATCAGCCGCTGTTTGAGCTTTGTACAGCATGGTGTGCCGACAATATAGACCATCTCAACACAAAGGCTGTACTCCTGACCGGCGATTTGGTGGAACAAAACGAGAATTATGTGCCCATTCCAAGGATAAGCAACCAAACGAGTAAACAGATGTGGGAGTGGGCTTCGCACTGCATGAAGCGTCTTGACAACCGCGTTCCCTACATTATCTCTACCGGAAACCATGAATATGGTTACGTAAGAGGAGACGAAGGATTCACCCATTTCCCAGAATATTTCCCCATGGAACGCAATTCCAAATGGAAAAACTGCGTGGTTGCCACCTATCCCAATCGCGAAGGTAAGGTATCACTCGAAGATGCTGCGTATGCTTTCCACGAGAAAACATGGGGAGACATCTTAGTGATTGCCTTAGAATGGGCACCACGCGATGAGGTATTAGAGTGGGCTAAGAAACTTGCAGCAGACAAAAAATACAAGGATTACAAAGTATTTGTAATCACACATTCATTCTTGAAAGGACGAACAGCCGAGCGAACAGCTAACGAGAATTACAAAATCAAGCCGGCAAACTACGGCAAGGATATATGGGAGAAGTTGATTTTCCCCTCATCCAATATTCGTCTTGTTATCTGTGGACATACCGGTCAACCGGGGTCATTTGAAGATAATGTAGCCTACCGATGCGATAAAAACACTGCAAACAAGTCGGTTCACCAGATGATGTTCAACGTACAATGCCTTGGTGGTGGTTGGGAAGGAAACGGAGGAGATGGATGGCTCCGCATATTAGAGTTCAACCCCGATGGAAAGACTATCAGTGTTAGAACCTATTCTCCATTATTCGGCATCTCGTCTACTACCAAACAATTTGCTCATCGCAAAGGAAAATGCGATGAATTCGACATAAAGATAGACTAAAAACAGATAATGCCACGCCCTCAACACGATACTTTCTACAGCGACATATATAGTATGGTAACGCAAATACCGGCAGGACGTGTCGTCACTTACGGCGAACTGGCACGTCTAGCCGGTTGGCCTCAACATGCTCGCATGGTGGGACGAGCACTTAGAGAAGTCCCTCCAGCCCTGCATTTACCTTGTCACAGAGTTGTCAATGCGGCCGGTCGAACGGCTCCGGGATGGGTCGAACAGCCTCAACTCTTGCGTTCCGAAGGTGTCGCTTTCAAATCTAACGGATGCGTAGATATGCGAGTCTCGGCATGGAAACCATTGGAATCATTCGTCTGAAGCGCCTCAACTACGTGTCACTAAGAGGGTACCTGAAAGAACATCAATAGCAAAAAGGACTCTTATATATCATACAAAGAAAATAGCGGAGGGCGTTTAACGTTCTCCGCTATTAATTATTTGAGCAGATTCAACTTATGTTTAGGTTCCAGAATCTGATGTACTTTCACAGTGTTACCCTTTTGTTTGAGAGTAGCGCTATCTTTGATGTCGCGGCTGGAAGCACCCACCTTAAATGTATATACGCCCGAATCAGTTACCCAAGCATTTGGCTTCTCATTGAAAGAAGCCAACTCCAACTCACTTATTTACTTTCCTTGAACCAATGACATGGTATCGCGAGCAATCACAATCTCCTCGTCTGTCGGGATCACGCAGACTGTAACCTTACTGTCGGGGGCAGAGATGATAGCCTCTTTACCACGCACATTGTTGGCCTCGGCATCCATCTTAACACCCAAGAATTCCAAACCTGAGCAAGACTGCAAACGAGTTCCAACTTGGTTTTCACCTACACCGGCTGTCCAAACGATGATGTCGACACCACCCATTGCTGCTGCATAAGCACCGATATACTTCTTAATACGATAGTCGTACATCTTCAAAGCCAACTGAGCACGCTCGTTTCCTTCCTTGGCAGCGCTTTCTATTTCGCGCATATCGCTAGAGATACCGGTGATACCGAGTACTCCGCTCTCTTTGTTTAAGAAATCGGCCATCTCTTGCGGCTTCTTTCCGAGCTTGTCCATGAGATAAGTTACAGCCGACGGATCAATATCGCCGGAGCGCGAACCCATCATCACACCTGCCAAAGGAGTAAGTCCCATAGAGGTATCTACGCACTCGCCATACTTCACAGCAGTTACACTCGCACCGTTACCGATATGGCATGTAATGATTTTCTGGGTCTTGATGTCGCGTCCCAAATACTCACACACACGCTGAGAAACGTAGCGGTGGCTAGTTCCATGGAAACCATAACGACGTACATGGTACTTCTCGTAGAGCTCGTAAGGCACGCCATACAAGTAAGCGTAGTCGGGCATGGTAGAATGGAATGCGTTGTCGAAGACGCAAACCTGCGGAGTTCCGGGCATCAAAGCGTCTACAGCGCGGAGTCCACGTAGGTGTCCAGCGTTGTGAACAGGTGCCAAATCGCACAGTTCTTCGATTCCCTCTTCCACCTTTTCGTCTACGATGACGCTCTGGCAGAACTTATCTCCACCCTGCACGATGCGATGTCCGACAGCATCTATTTCCTTCAAATCCTTGATAGCACCTATTTCCGGGTCGAGCAAGCACTTGAATACGAAGTTCACGCCTTCCTTATGGTCGGGCATGTCATGCATAATCTTCTTCTTATCACCGCTAGGTAACGTTACTTTGATGAAAGCCTCGTCGAGACCGATACGCTCTACACCACCCTGAGCCAGCACGGCTTCGGTATCCATGTTGTACAACTTGTACTTGATAGAAGAGCTACCACAGTTCAATACTAAGATATTCATATATTCTACTTTTATTTGATTTAACGAGACTTTACGGCATCTTGTGCCTGACAAGCAGTGATGGCAACCATGTAATAAATGTCTTCTACAGAACAACCACGGCTCAAATCGTTCACCGGACGAGCAATACCTTGGAGGATTGGACCGATGGCGATGGCGTTACCCAAGCGCTGAACGAGTTTATAACCGATATTTCCAACTTCCAAGTTGGGCACTACGAGCACATTGGCAT
This sequence comes from Prevotella sp. S7 MS 2, assembly GCF_000762865.1. Classification (NCBI taxonomy): domain Bacteria; kingdom Pseudomonadati; phylum Bacteroidota; class Bacteroidia; order Bacteroidales; family Prevotellaceae; genus Prevotella; species Prevotella sp. S7 MS 2. The sequence goes on from NZ_JRPT01000002.1 coordinate 75,835, forward strand.
TGCCTGCAATAGCACTACCGGGAGCTTTCTTCTGACCTACGGAAGGTACCAAAGCAGCATCAGCCTGCAACTCTCCGTCGACTTTCAACTCCGGACAACGCTGCTTTACCAAGCGTGTTGCCTCAACCACCTTATCTACTACTTCGTGCTTAGCACTTCCCTTGGTAGAGAAACTCAGCATCGCTACACGTGCTTCTTCAAACCCTGCCACGCTTTGAGCGGTTGCTGCGGTACACACAGCTATCTGTGCGAGCTGGTCGGCATCGGGCATTGGCGTCACGGCCACATCTCCCATAACGATGACACCATCTTCTCCATACTGCTTCTGCTCTGTTACGAGTAGCATAGCACCACTGACACAGGTGATACCGGGAGCACATTTAATAATCTGTAGAGCCGGACGAAGGGTATCACCGGTCGTACTTAATGCACCGGAAATCTGTCCGTCGGCACCTTCGGTCTTGATAATCATACAGCCAAGATACAAAGGATTCTTCACCAACTCGCGTGCCTGCTCAATGGTCATACCTTTTTTCTTGCGTAGCTCTGCCAACTGTTCGGCATATTCTTCGCACTTGGGATTGTTCAACGGGTCAATGATGGTAGCCTTATCAATATGGGTTAAGTCCCATGCCTCGGCTAGTTTATGTATTTCATTGGGATTACCAATGAGGATGATGTTAGCGATGTCGTCGGCCAAAACACGGTCGGCTGCTCTCAAGGTGCGCTCTTCAGTGGCTTCAGGAAGCACAATACGTTGCTTATCTGCTTTTGCTCTGGCAACGATTTGTTGTAATAAATCCATAGTTTTATGTTATGATAATTCTATAATATGTTCTGTGGGATGGCGTCACACAGCCCGTTTTGCCACTCCCACTTTGCAAAATTAACAAAAATAAATGACACAGTATTTGTCTATCGGATAAAAAAACATAATTTTGTAAGAACGAAACTATCATTTCGATTACATGTTAAAATTCAAAGCTTTGACCACTGCCGACAAGCAGATTATTCAGGATTATACCCTCTTGGGGGAACGCCAAAACTGCGATTTGTCATTTGCCAACATCTTCAGTTGGCGATTTCTATATAACACCGAGTGGACAATCGTAGACGATTTCCTTGTTTTCAGATTTTATACAGGTCAGCATTTGGCCTATATGATGCCTATTCCACATGCTAAAATCGACGCCGATGGAAAACGGAAGGTAGAGATTTGCGATGAATGCTCGGCTCATGTGATTCGCGAAATACGCAACGATTCCATCGCTATGGGTCATCCTTTCTTGATGTTAGGAGTGTGTAACTTCTGCGTAGACATCATTGAAAATGCATTTCCAGATACATTCAGCATCACCCCCGACCGCGATTACTCTGATTATATCTATCTGCGAAGCAAGTTGATAACGCTTTCCGGCAAGAAATTACAGAGCAAACGAAACCACATCAACAAGTTTAAAAGTCTCTATCCCGACTACGAATATCGTGCACTCACCACCGACATGATACCTGAATGTCAACGACTGGCGGGTGAATGGCGAGCCGGCCAAGAGGATGATACCGAAGGACATAGCATCTATAGCGAGATGCGTTCGATGACAAGGGCGTTCGACCACTGGGACGAACTGGGCTTAATGGGCGGCACGATATGGGTAGATGACAAGTTGATAGCTTTCACTTACGGCACGCCTATCAACCAAACGACGTTCGATGTATGCGTAGAAAAGGCAGATACCAACTACGAGGGAGCTTTTACCATCATCAATCAAGAGTTTGCCAAACATATTCCAGAACAATATATCTATATCAATCGCGAAGAAGATATGGGCGACGAGGGACTCCGTAGAGCCAAACTGAGCTACAAACCGGATATTCTCTTGGAAAAGAACGTCATCATGGAAAAACGTCCACTGGCTCAGTTTGAAGACCAAGGTCGTATCAAGGAAGAAGTAATGAAGCTGTGGAAAGACACTTTCCACGACTCCGACGCGTTCATCAAACTCTATTTCGACCGCGTATATCGCCCCGAATACAACATTTGTTGCCAACTCGATTACCATGTTTCGGCCGCTCTACAAACCTTGCCTTACCCACTTCTCTATCACGGAACGGAGGCTAAGACGGCTTATATCAGCGGAGTGAGCGTGGAAGAGGAATCGCGAAAGCAAAATATCGGCAGCAACTTGATGGCTCAAGCCCACTTCAATCTGTTCCATCACGATGTAATCTTCGCCACATTGATACCTGCCGAGCCATGGCTCTACGACTGGTATGGCAAACAAGGCTACGCCCGTTGCATCACATGTAAGCCCAACCCGACCGATGCGGCAACTGTTTCTTTCGCTGAATACGACAAGCGTCAACGCGAGCGTACATGTACATTATTACATAGTGAAGAACAACTGGCCGTGGCACAAGAAGACATTCGACTGGCAGGCGAACACTACAAGCCAACCACAGAACCTATTCCCGGTATGCTACGCATCATCAATGCCAAACTGGCATTGCAATTATGGGCCGAGCAACATCCCGATGCCAAGTGCTCAATACGTGTCAAGCACGACCGAGACATACCGATGAATAATGCTTATTACATCATCGAGAATGGACAAGTAAGAAAGACCGATGAACCGGATTCAAACGCAACGGTTATGCGAATGGCTCAACTGGCAGAATTCATTTTTGCCGATGAAATGGCGGAAATGGAGCTTATGTTGAACTAAAATACCGAGAGCATCTTTACATCTCTTGTGTTAAGATGCTCTCCAATTCCTCTGCCGAGAGTCGAAGATGGAACTCTCCCTTGATAGCAACGGATATACGACCTGTCTCTTCAGACACGACTACGGCAATGGCATCGCTGCTTTGCGATATACCCATGGCCGCCCGGTGGCGCAATCCCAACTCCTTGGGAATATTCAAGTCGTGAGAAACAGGCAAGATGCACCCCGCAGCCTTGATGCGCTTCTTCGATATAATCATGGCACCATCGTGTAATGGCGAGTTCTTGAAAAATATATTCTCTATCAACTGTTGGTTGATATTAGCATCAATCTCATCGCCCGTAGCCACAATATCATCAAGAGGAGCCCCACGCTCTATCACCATGAGGGCACCAACTTTACCGCGCGACATGCTCATACAAGCCAAAACAATCGGAATTATCGACTCTTTATCTACCTTCGTCTCATCCCTGCTGGTAAAAAACTTAGTGATTCTCTTGAATCGTTGATGTGCTCCAAGGGTATAAAGAAACTTGCGTATCTCTTCTTGAAAGAGCACAATAAGTCCGATAACACCCACACTCACCAACTTATTGAGGATAGCTCCGAGCAGACGCATCTCTAATACCTGACTCACAAAAAGCCAAACGAGTACGAATACCATGATTCCGATGAACACATTCAGCGAACGGCTCTCCTTCATCAAGGTGTAGATATAGTAGAGTATCAGCGCTACTAGAAAGATGTCAATTACATCTTTTATTCCAAAGTCAAAGGGCATAAGACATATTTAGTTCATTTACAATTTTTACCGATTCCATCGCTGCTTTCACATCATGTACGCGTAAGATGCCGGCACCTTTCATGAGAGAAATCGTATTCAGCACCGTGGTACCGTTCAACGAGGTCAATGGTGTTCCACCTATCAATTTATAAATCAGCGTTTTACGCGATATTCCTACCAAAATCGGTAGTTCCAAGACCTGTAACTTTTCTGCTTCTTGCATCAATTGATAGTTTTGTTGCAGCGTTTTCCCAAACCCATAACCGGGATCAAGGATAATATCTTTCACTCCAAAGTCGCGTAATTGCTGTACTTCATCGGCGAAAGCTATCAACATTTCTTTCAATGTAGGCTTCACAGACATCAAGATATAAGGTACTTTCAACTCTCCAACAGTAGCAAACATACTCTCATCTTCGTGGATAGGTTGATTTACGATACCTGTCAATCCGCCTTCCGATACATCGTTGATAATGTCGGCTCCCCACTCTTCTACACACTTTCGCGCCACACGGGGGCGATAAGTGTCTACCGAAATAGGTAGTTCCGGACATTCGCGATGTACAATTTCCAATGCAAACTGTAGTCGACGCGCCTCCTCTTCTTCACTTACTTCCGATGCTCCGAGACGTGTAGAAAAAGCTCCTACATCCACGATGGAACCGCCCTCTTTTGCAATTTGTTGCACACGTTCGGCTATCTCAGCCTCCGTTTGTTTCCTGCTTCCTTCAAAAAAAGAATCAGGTGTGATGTTCACAATGCCCATCACTTTCGGCGTAGAAAGGTCCATGAGTTGACCACGTACATTGATTGTATAGTCCATGACAGCTTTTTTATTTGACTTTCGCAAGTTTATACATAGCTTAGAATTGATGGGAGATAACGGAAAGTAACCGGAGATAACGGACATTTGTCCGATAACTCCTCCTAACTCCCTTTAACTCCCGATAACTCTAAAGTTGAGCATACATGCGAAACTTAAATCTTTTATATAACGACAAAAGTAAGAAAAAAGCACGAAAACAACAAAAATAATTCACTGCAAAGGCACTTCAGCGATACTGCGAAGCCCAAACAGCATTACTGAAAAGCCGAGACAGCAATATTGCCGAGCCGCTGCAGAAACCTCTCCCCATCCCTCTCTCAAGGAGAGGGAGCCGCCGATAGACTATCATCATTACTTTTTAATCAGCGAAGTCTCTTTATCCGGCATACGCAACCTAATGGTATCGCACTTCCAAGTTTTTACTTTCCATATCAAACGTTGCATACAATGACGGTATTCTGCAGGATAATAGAGTGCGAGAGAATAGAGTTTACCACCTCGTTGAATACCATGTAAATAGTAACGATAATCTTTTAAATCCTCCATTTCGCCCTCACGAATGTATTCCAATCGCCGTTGATCGTCCGCATCAGACACCTTGCTTTCCAATATGACGTTCATTTCGTGGGCATGATAGCCAAAAGCCACAGAGCCATCCGTTCGCTCTTCGCGTACAAAGAAGGAAGGATACATAAAGGTATAACAATAATTAGAATCTACAAATTTAACCCATTTCACCGCATTCATACCTTCTCGAAATGCCTGAGGAAACGGTCTTCTATCACCTATGGGCATCAACCATTGCACCAATAGACATATAACAACAAACAAAGTAAAGGCTATTAAAATCTTTTTCATTTGCAAATCACTAAGGAACTATTTGCAAATATAAGAATTTCCAATACAAATCACAGGACGAGCCTGTATTAAAAATCAGGAAACAAACTTAATAATAGTTCCCTATCAAAACAAATAGGGGTGATGGACATCCACGTACCATCACCCTTATTTATTTAATCTTTATCTTTATAAATCACATTGTTTGCACCACTTGTGATTTTTAGAGCTTCCGGATGTTCCTTGATGAAGCTATCAATATGTCGAACTCGCTTATCTTCCAATATTTCATCGACTGCTATCAAGATACCGGTCTCTTCCACATCACCGAATCCATAATTGATAGCAGTGCCGAATAACTTCATTGTCGGACTGAGATTCATATAAGCATTTACCAATGGAGGAATATTATAACCTAACTTGCGAATCTCGCGATTCAATATTCTATAATCTGCACGGAAATCAGTTTCTGTGAATATTGCCTTTAGTTCTTCATCAGAAGTCTCTATTTTGAGCGGTTTCATCGGTAATATGAGACGCTCTTTATCATCGAAATGCTTCTTCAAGAAGTAAAGTATCATATCGCGACCACGACGGATATAAGAAGGATACATCGTCATCTTACCGAAGAAATATTTCAGTTTGGGATTGATAACCGTCAACGCGCCTAGCCCATCCCACAGATTATCGAGTGCAAAAATAGATTTCGTGTTCGTACGAACATTCTGATATTCAAGCGAAACAAACGATCGTCCTAGCTCAACCGTGTACGGCATATAGTTTTTGATGAACTCATCAGAGAAGTGGAACATATGACTTGTGGCCAAAGCCGGTTGCCCATTATCGTTCAATTTCCAGTCAGCCCCATACTGATAACGGTATCCTCCGATAATCTCATCGGCATCGGGATTCCACACGATCAACTGTTTGTAGCAATTATCGCCTACATCAAACTCATCGATATCCATCGACTTACCCGTTCCACCACCTGCAGTACGGAAAGCAATTTCACGTAATCGCCCTATCTCGCGCATTACATAAGGAGAGTCGTTGCCCGTAACAATGTAGATTTCATTGTGACTCTTATTGGTCATACGGAACTGCTTGTCGGGCGTTAATTCGCTCTTGAGCAACTCTTTACTGACAGGCTGGATAATCTCTTCTTCCATTTGCTCTTATTTGGTCTTTATTATAGTTCATAAACACGGTCTTCGACAAATTTCGCCCATTCCATCGAAGATTTGCTTTTATCAAAAGTTTGCCAAGGAATAGGTTTTCCTATAGCTACCCGAAAAGTCTTATGCACATTCTTGTACATCTCGTCGACCAAAAACAACATGGCTACATTGAATTTCAATCCGAGCGCTTTACAGGTATTAGCAATGCGATAAAACTTTTCAGAATTTTGTCCACCGAAGTGAATAGGCACTACATCTCGCTGATATTCCACACTCTTTGAGATGAATGTTTTTTTCCACGGGATGTCGTGTATCTGCCCATCTATCTTGCGACTACAAAGTCCTGCAGGAAACATCAACATGTGATTATCGCTTTGGAAACCCGCTTCTACCATCGCGGGAAAGTTGCGACTCTGACCTCCTGTCTTATTAATACCAATGCTTACAGGCTTCAATCCCGGCAGATTGAGCAGCAAATCGTTTACCAAATAGCGGAAACGACCATCATAATGCCGCCCGATGATAGAACCTAATGCTACCCCATCGGCACCTCCCAAGGGATGGTTGGATACGAAAGTGTAGAGTTTTCCATCGTCTTTATCGGGTAAGTTCTCCACGCCAACGATGTCGAGTGTCATATCAAGATACCGAACACATTCTTCAAGCCACTCGGTTCCCACTTTATCCCGGCTTTCCCAAAGATAACGGTTTACCTCGTCTTGATGAACAATGTGCTTGAGCCACGAAACAACAAAGCCGGGAACATACTTAACCTTTGCTCCCATCTTGCTTTTCAGAATATCATCAATATCGATAGTATTCTCTATACTTTCACTCATTCAACTAACACTAACTACATGCAAAAATAACATAAGTTTTTTAAATAAGTTACATTTAGTCTGTTTTTTATTATTATTTTTTGACGAATGTAAGATGTACGACATCACCACACACAAAAAGCTAAGCATTAACAGCAAAGTAAGCGCCTTTTCACCTATGGAGAATGGTGTTTTCAACCACAAAAAATCAAAGCTTTCAAAGCGCGTCACTACAGCATTAAAAACAAAAAACGAGAGTTTAAAAAAGATTTGTGGGGAAAAGTGGAGAATAATGGGGAATTTTATGTATCTTTGATGCGAAATTTCATATTATATAAGAACGCATGCGCTTTTTAGGTAACATAGAGGCTAAAACCGACGCCAAAGGCAGAGCTTTTCTGCCGGCTACATTCCGCAAGGTGCTTCAAGCATCGGGCGAAGAAAGCCTCATTATGCGCAAAGATGTATTCCAGCCCTGCTTGGTATTGTATCCAGAATCTGTTTGGAACGCACAACTTGACTTCTTACGTCAACGTTTAAACCGCTGGAACGCGAAAGACCAGCAAATCTTTAGACAGTTCGTATCCGACGTAGAGATACTGACGCTCGATGGGAATGGGCGTTTTCTGATTCCAAAACGGTATCTGAAGTTGGCCGATATTGAGCAAGAAATCAAGTTTATCGGCATGGATGATACCATCGAAATATGGAGTAGACGCACTGACGACAGGCCTTTTATGAACAGCGAAGAGTTTGGAAAAGCGCTGGAAGCTATGGGAAAAGAAGAATAAAGATACAAAATACCACCCATAGCAATTTTCTCCGGTTCTCTCACCAAAAGAGATAGCAAAGGACATAAGAAACAAATATATGGCAAAAACCAAATATCATCAAACAAGATCAACAACCAATAACCCCCCTTCCTCCTTGGGAGAAAAAGAGGGAGAGGTGTTATATCACACCCCTGTATTGCTCCATCCCAGCATCGATGGGCTAAACATTCACGATGGCGGGGTGTATGTTGATGTTACATTTGGCGGTGGTGGTCATAGCAGAGAGATTCTTTCGCGATTGCCACAAGATGCTCATTTATACAGTTTCGATCAAGATGCCGATGCCGAGCAAAACATCTACCAGTCAGAAGATGGGAATGAGGCACAAGCTATAAGATTCACCGACGACCCACGATTCACCTTTGTACGTTCCAACTTCAGATATTTGAAGAACTGGATGCGCTATTATGGTGTGGAACATATAAACGGACTACTAGCCGACTTGGGCGTTTCGAGTCACCACTTCGACGATGAGACCCGCGGATTCTCATTCCGTTTCGACGGTCCGCTCGATATGCGAATGAACAAAAGAGCTGGTATGACGGCCGCAGACATTGTAAATGACTACCCGGAAGAGAAGTTGGCTGATATCTTCTATTTGTATGGCGAATTGAAAAGCTCGTATCGTATCGCCTCAGCCATCGTCAAGAGCAGAGCTACGAAACGCATTGATACAACACAAGATTTTCTAGCCGTGATGGAGCCCTTGTTCAAACGCGAACGTGAAAAGAAAGATATGGCACGCTTGTTTCAAGCCCTACGCATAGAAGTGAATCACGAAATGGATGCACTCAAAGAAATGTTGACAGCCGCAAGCGAACTGCTATGCGAAGGTGGAAGACTGTCGGTCATTACCTATCACAGTTTGGAAGACCGTATCGTAAAAAACTTTATGAAGGCCGGGAACGTAGAGGGGAAAATTATACAAGACTTCTATGGTTGCATAGAGACACCTTTCACACTCGTCAACAACAAAGTGATAGTACCCGACAACAATGAACAAACAGTTAACCCACGTAGTCGTAGCGCCAAATTAAGAATTGCTGCAAAGAGATGAACAAGACAGAACAAGACATAGACATAAAGAAGAAAGAGGCTATAGAGAACACCGATACAGGTTTATCTCTTAAAGAAACCATTGAGGAGCAGGCCAATGAAGACGAAGCTCCCCACTCTTCCGACTTCACACTGCGCAAAGTGTTGGGTGGCGACATATTGACTACACAAGCCATTCGACGCCAAATATGGGTATTTCTGCTTATCACTTTCTTTGCCATCGTGTACACAGCAAATCGCTACAGTGTACAGAAAGACCTGATAGAGATAGACCGTTTGAACAAACAACTGCAAGATACGAAGTATAAAGCCTTATCGAGCAGCAGTAATCTGACGGAACTTTGTCGCGAAAGTCATGTACTGGAGATGCTCAAAAACAGCAACGACAGCACACTAAAGATAGCTAGCCAACCCCCATATATCATCAATGTGCCCGACGGGAAATAAGTGATTCATGAGTAAATTTGAATATAAGAAGATAATGCCTCGCTACAGTGCCATCGCCATCGTGATGACATTGATAGCTCTTGCGGTGATTGGGAAGACGCTATACCTCATGACTGCGAAGCGAGACTACTGGATGCGGGTGGCCGAACGCGTCAAAAAAGACAGTGTAAGCGTGAAGCCTGTCAGAGGAAACATCCTAAGTTGCGACGGTCAACTGATGGCTAGTTCGCTTCCGGAATTCAAGATTTACATGGATTTCAAGGCACTAAGCGACGCCGGTAATGATTCACTGTGGGATGAAAAAGAGGATTCTATCTGCCAAGGATTAGCTGCTATCTTCTCCGAAAAACCTGCATCGGCATTCAAACGCGAGTTGGCTGAAGGCAGAAGCAAGCAGAGTAGGAACTGGCCGATATGGAGTAAGCGCATTGACTACAACACTTTTACCGAGGTGAAAGCTCTCCCTGTATTCAAACTTACATCTTATAAAGGTGGATTCCATTACGAAGAATTCAACGCTAGAAAGCGGGCTTTTGGTTCTTTGGCAGGCCGTACCATCGGTACGATGTTTGGTGCTAAAGATACCGCGCGATTTGGATTGGAACTCTCTTATGACTCCATCCTACGTGGAACAAACGGTATCATCCACCGTCGCAAGGTGCTTAACAAGTTCCTTGACATCATGGACACACCTCCAATAGATGGTGCCGACATCGTAACAACCATCGATGTGGGTATGCAAGACTTGGCCGAACGCGCCTTACTCGACGAGTTGAAGTTCATCAATGCCAATGTCGGTGTAGCCATCGTAATGGAAGTAGCTACCGGCGACATCAAAGCTATCGTGAACATGGAGAAATGTGTGGATGGCGAATACCGCGAAATACACAACCATGCAGTGAGCGATTTGCTCGAACCCGGTTCTGTTTTCAAGCCCGCTTCCATCATGGTAGCTCTCGAAGACGGCATGGTAGACACCTCATATACCGTAGAGACGGCCGGCGGAGTGTGGCCTATGTACGGCAGAGAGATGAAAGACCATAACTGGCGACGCGGCGGTTACGGGCTCATCACACTTCCCCAAACACTGATGTACAGTTCAAACATCGGTGTAAGTCGCATTGTTGACGACCATTACCATAACAATCCGGAAAAGTTTATACGTGGAATATACCGTACAGGACTTGCCGACAATCTGCATATACCGCTTGTCGGTGCCACCACGGCACGTATACGAATGCCTAAAAAGAACAGCCGTGGACAGTATACCAACTGGAGTAAAACCTCATTGCCATGGATGAGCATCGGTTACGAAACGCAGATACCGCCTATTTCGACCCTTACATTCTATAATACGATAGCTAACAACGGTCGAATGATGCGTCCGCGATTCGTCAAACAAGTCGTAAAAAATGGCGAAGTCATCATGGATTTCCCACCACAAGTGATGCGTCCACGTATTTGTAGCGACAAGACCTTGCACGAAATACAGACTATATTGGATCACGTTGTGAGTCAAGGACTAGGTAAGAAAGCCGGTTCGCCATCTTTCAGAGTGGCAGGTAAGACTGGTACGGCACAAATTTCGCAAGGTGCAGGAGGCTATAAGACCGGTCAAACCAACTATCTGTTGAGCTTCGCAGGCTACTTCCCCGACGATGCACCGCGCTATAGTTGCATCGTTTGCATCCAAAAGAGTGGCCTACCGGCATCGGGTGGCGGCATGAGCGGAGTAGTATTCCACGATATTGCAGAAGGTATTATGGCTCAAAGTCTGAAACTTCACGTGACGGACGCACGCGATTCGGCCTCCATCTTCGTCCCCGATGTAAAGGCAGGCAATATATTGGCCGCTGATTATGTGCTGTCTCATCTAGGCATTAGCGCCAATAAAGGATGGGGAGGATCGTATGCTGACGGGAATCCTATATGGGGAAAGGCTCGTATTCAAAGCAAGAACAGTGTGAATTTGACACGCGAGAAGACCTACGGACATCGCGTTATACCCGACGTACACAACATGGGAGCCCGCGATGCGGTATTCTTATTGGAGAGCAGAGGGGTGAAAACCTACCTCATCGGACGCGGAAAAGTAGTGAAACAATCACTCGAGCCCGGTCACAAGATAGCCAAGAAAGAAAAAATTGTACTGACTTTAGAGTGAATATAAATATAAGGTGAGAGACAGAAACCAAAACATCTGCACACTCATCTACAATGATAAGAAAGATAATGAAACTAACAGAATTACTGAAAAACGTCAAGCCTATCCGCTTGGAAGGCAATGCCGACGTTGACATCACAGGAGTAAACATCGACTCACGACGCATTGCAAAGGGTCATTTGTTCGTTGCAATGAGGGGCACACAGGTCGACGGACACAAGTTTATACCCAAAGCCATTGAGCTAGGGGCAGTTGCCGTGCTCTGCGAAGACATGCCCGAACAACCCACCGAAGGCATCACTTATGTGCAAGTGGAATCTACCGAAGATGCAGTAGGCAAAGTAGCGACCTTATTTTACGGCAATCCTTCGCACAAACTGAAGCTCGTCGGTGTCACCGGAACAAACGGGAAAACCACCATAGCCACCTTATTATATAATATGTTTCGTAAGTTAGGCTATAAATGTGGGCTTCTCTCGACCGTTTGTAACTACATAGAAGACGAGGCAATTCCTACAGATCATACCACTCCCGACCCCATTGAGCTGAACATGTTGCTCGGTAAAATGGTCGAAGCCGGCTGTGAATATGCATTCATGGAGTGCTCTTCTCACGCCATTGCACAGAAACGTATCGGAGGATTGAAGTTCACTGGCGGCCTATTCACCAACCTTACACGCGACCATTTGGACTATCACAAGACTTTCGAAAACTATCGTGATGCCAAGAAAGCATTCTTCGATGGTCTCGGTAAAGACGCTTTTGCCATTACCAATGCCGATGATAAGAACGGCATGGTGATGGTTCAAAACACCAAAGCGACTATCAAAACCTACAGCACGCGCAGCATGACCGACTTCAGAGCGCGTATCTTAGAGTGCCACTTCGAAGGAATGTATCTCGAAATCGACGGCCGTGAAGTAGGCGTACAATTCATTGGCAAATTCAACGTGAGCAATCTGTTGGCCGTTTATGGCGCCGCCATCATGCTAGGACAAAAACCTGAAGACGTATTGGTGGTCATGAGCACACTCCATAGCGTTAGCGGTCGCCTCGAACCCATCCATTCTCCCGAAGGATTTACGGCCATCGTAGACTATGCCCATACCCCCGATGCCCTCGAAAATGTACTCAACGCCATCCACGAAGTGCTCAATGGAAAGGGACAAGTGATTACCGTTTGCGGTGCAGGTGGTAACCGTGATAAGGGCAAACGTCCACTAATGGCGCAAGAAGCTGCGAAACAAAGCGACAAGGTCATCATTACAAGCGACAACCCTCGCTTTGAAGAGCCACAGGATATCATCAACGACATGCTCGCCGGACTTAATAATCAACAACTCAAGAAAGTTGTCAGCATCGTAGACCGGAAAGAAGCCATCCGCACAGCATGCATGATGGCGAAAAAAGGCGATGTGATTCTCATTGCCGGAAAAGGTCACGAAGACTATCAAGACATCAAGGGCGTAAAGCACCACTTCGATGATCGCGAGATTGTAAAAGAGATTTTCAACAATTAATAAAAACGATTAGCCCCATTAGACCAATAGGACTAAGTATCAACCCAAGAAACAATACACTATGCTATACTATCTTTTCAGATTTCTAGAAGAATATGGTATCTCCGGTTCACACCTCTGGGGCTACATCTCTTTCCGTGCCTTACTGGCTCTCATATTCTCTTTGGCCATCTCAGCATGGTTCGGTGAGAAGTTCATTGCTTACCTGAAGAAGAAGCAAATCACCGAGACCCAGCGAGATGCAAGCATCGACCCGTTCGGCACCAAGAAAATTGGTGTTCCCTCAATGGGCGGTATCATCATCATTGTTGCCATACTTATCCCCGTATTATTACTCGGTCGACTCCGCAACATCTACCTCATCTTGATGATTATCACCACCCTTTGGCTCGGTTTCCTCGGTGGAATGGACGATTTTATCAAGATTTTCCATCGCAACAAAGAGGGTCTCAAAGGTAGATACAAGATTATCGGACAGATTGGTATAGGCCTTATCGTAGGATTGGTATTATGGATGTCGCCCGACGTCAAGGTCAATGAGAATATCGCAATAAAGAAACAAGGACAGGAAATCGTGGTCAAACACCGTGCCGACAGTCGTAAATCGCTCAAGACCACCATTCCTTTCTTCAAGGGACACAACCTCGACTATTCACGTATCATGAGTTTTTGCGGTCAATATAAAACTGCAGCCGGCTGGATACTCTTTGTCATTATGACTATTTTAGTGGTCACGGCCGTGTCCAATGGAGCTAACTTGAACGATGGAATGGACGGAATGTGCGCCGGCAACTCGGCCATCATAGGCGTCGCACTGGGTATCTTAGCCTATGTGAGCAGTCATATCGAGTTTGCCTCCTACCTCAATATCATGTATATTCCCGGCTCCCAAGAGTTGGTGGTATTCATGTGTGCTTTCGTCGGAGCACTCATCGGATTTCTTTGGTATAACGCTTATCCGGCTCAAGTATTCATGGGCGACACCGGTTCACTCACCATTGGAGGTATCATCGGAGTTGGTGCCATCATCATACACAAGGAGTTATTGCTGCCTATCTTGTGCGGAATATTCTTTGTTGAGAGCCTCAGCGTCATTATACAGGTGTACTATTTCAAGTTAGGTAAGCGTAAGGGTATCAAGCAGCGCGTCTTCAAGCGCACGCCGATACACGACAACTTCCGCACCACCGACGACCAACTAGACCCTGAATGTCGCTACCTCATCTCGCGACCACATGGTGCCAAGCACGAGGCCAAGATTACAATACGCTTTTGGATTATCACTATTATCCTCGCAGCATTGACTATTATCACATTAAAAATCAGGTAACAATCCACTAGACTCTACAGTCTAAGCAGACTAATAAGTATTAGCAACATGAGCAGAATCGTAGTTTTAGGAGCAGGAGAAAGCGGCGCAGGAGCAGCCGTACTAGCTAAGAAAGAAGGATTCGACGTATTTGTATCGGATATGTCGGCCATCAAAGACCGATATAAGAAGATGCTCGACGACCACGGAATAGAGTGGGAAGAGGGCCGACACACCGAAGAGAAGATACTCAATGCCGACGAAATCATCAAGAGTCCGGGTATTCCGAAGGAAGCACCCATGATTCAGAAGATTCTCAAGCAGGGCATTCACATCATCAGCGAGATTGAATTTGCCGGTCGTTACACCCAATCCAGAATGGTATGTATCACCGGTAGCAACGGCAAAACCACCACCACGTCGCTCATCTACCATATTTTCAAGACAGCAGGTTACGATGCTGGACTGGCAGGAAACATCGGTAAGAGTCTGGCTTTGCAGGTAGCCGAAGACCCACACGAATATTATATCATCGAATTGAGTAGTTTCCAACTCGACGATATGTACAATTTCCGTGCCAACATCGCCATCTTGCTCAACATCACACCCGACCATTTGGATCGCTACGAGTTCAATATGCAGAACTATGTAGACGCCAAGATGCGCATATTGCAAAACCAAACCGAGGAAGACAGCTTCATCTTCTGGGGCGACGATCCCATCATTAAGCGCGAACTAGAGAAATACGACATCAAAGCCGTGTTGTGTCCGTTCTCCGAGATCAAGGAGAAAGGCTCTATCGGATATATCGAAGAGGGACAATACAAGATAGAATATCCCACTCCGTTCAACATGGAACAAGAGGAACTATCGCTCACCGGCAAGCATAACATATACAATAGTTTGGCCGCCGGCATCGCTACCAACATCGCAGGTATCAAGAAAGAGATTATCAGAAAGAGCCTGAGCGACTTCCCCGGCGTCGAGCATCGCTTGGAAAAGGTTTGTAAGGTGCGTGGCGTACAGTATATCAACGACTCCAAGGCCACCAACGTAGATGCTTGTTGGTACGCACTTGAGAGCATGAAGACACCTACCGTACTCATCATCGGAGGCAAAGACAAGGGTAACGATTACGACCAAATCAAGGCATTAGTAAAACAAAAATGCCGTGCCGTAGTCTATCTAGGTGCCGACAATCAAAAACTCCACGACAACTTCGACACCCTCGGAGTAGAGATTCGCGACACCCACAGCATGAAAGACTGCGTAGCTGCCTGCTACGAACTGGCTCAACCGGGCGACACCGTACTCTTAAGTCCCTGCTGTGCAAGCTTCGATTTGTTCAAGAACATGGAAGACCGAGGCAAACAATTCAAGACATTGGTAAGAAATCTATAAATGGATAAGAAACTAGCAAACATCTTCAAAGGAGACAAGGTGATATGGATGATATTTTTCTTCCTCTGTGTCATCAGTGTCGTCGAGGTGTTCTCGGCGTCCTCTTCGCTCACATACAAGGGCGGAAGTTACTGGACTCCGATGATTAAACACTTGGGCATCCTGTTGATGGGTATCTTTTTCATGGTCGTTACCCTCAACATCAAATGCAAATATTTCAAGATTCTGACTCCTTTCCTTTTAGGTATTTCGCTCATCACACTGCTATGGGTGATTATAGCCGGGCAGTCTACCAATGGTGCCCAACGCTGGATAGGATTCCTCGGCATGCAGTTCCAACCTTCAGAGATAGCCAAGGGAGCACTCATACTGGCCACGGCTCAGATACTTAGTGCCATGCAAACACCCACAGGAGCCGATAAAAACGCGTTCAAATACATTCTCATCGTGTGTGCATTCATCGTCCCGCTCATCATGGTCGAGAATCTTTCCACAGCTGCACTCATCTGTCTAGTCATCTTCATGATGATGGTCATAGGACGCATACCCATGCCACAGCTAGGCAAACTGCTAGGTGTCGTGGCGTTGGCAATAGTCGGTGTCTTCACACTGGTGATGTTATTGGGTCATGCCAAGAACACCGAGAACACGAAGAAGAACCTCACCGAGGAGGTAGAAACGGCAGAGACAGAGAAGACCGCCCCCGGAATGCTAGGCAAAGTGTTCCACCGTGCCGATACTTGGAAGTCGCGTATCATGAAGTTCTCCGACAACAAAGAAATTAAGCCGAGCGAAGTAGATCTTGACAAAGACGCACAGGTAGCGCATGCCAACATCGCCATAGCCTCGTCAAATGTCATCGGTAAGGGCCCCGGAAATTCTGAAGAGCGCGACTTTCTGTCGCAGGCTTTCTCCGATTTCATCTACGCTATCATCATCGAAGAGATGGGTATCACGGGAGCTATCTTTGTAGCTGCACTCTATATCTTCCTGCTCTTCCGTACAGGTTACATCGCCAACCGGTGCGAGAACAACTTCCCTGCTTTCCTAGCAATGGGATTAGCACTGCTTTTAGTGAGCCAAGCGCTCTTTAATATGTGCGTGGCCGTAGGACTAGCCCCTGTTACCGGGCAACCGTTACCGCTGGTTAGCAAGGGTGGAACGTCGTCTATTATCAACTGTATCTACGTGGGTGCCATCCTCAGTGTGAGCCGTTCGGCCACCAAGAAGAAAGGAATTATCGACGAAAACAATGTCGCTAAGGCTACACAAATGGCTTGACCACAGACTGTAGGAATCTACATGGAATTGCTGCAATGCAAGAGCAACACTGCTGTTCGGCCTATGCAGCATCGCAGAAAAGCCCATGCAACATTACTGACAAGCCCTTGCAGTAATCTGCGAAAACCACGGTCAAAAGGCCAATATATAAAAAATATCAGGGCACTAAGGCCCATCCTAATAAAAAAAGAACAAAAGCGGAGAATCATAAAAAAAATGATTACTTTTGCAATATAGCTCATAAAGCTTCGCAAGTTTGCTCAGCTTTTGAAATTATTGGGAGTTAATCGCCTTTTGGGGGCGATGGAGTAACAAGGGAAGTTAATAGACAGATGTCGGCTAACTTCTAGTCTCAAAGAGACTTCTACTCCAGCTTACTCCTATTTACTTCTAAGTTAGAGAAACTTTAACATCGTATATTAAGAAAGAATGGATAAAGAATTAAGGGTTATCATCAGCGGTGGCGGCACCGGAGGACACATCTTCCCGGCTGTTTCCATAGCCAATGCCATCAAAGCAAAGTATCCCGAAGCAAAGATATTGTTCGTGGGTGCGCAGGGCAGAATGGAGATGCAGCGCGTTCCGGCAGCCGGATATGAAATCAAAGGACTGCCCATCTGCGGATTCGACCGTAAACATCTATTCAAGAACTTTGCCGTACTCTACAAGATATGGAAGAGTCAACGCATGGCCAAACGCATCATACGCGACTTCAAACCGATAGTGGCTGTGGGCGTTGGGGGCTATGCCAGTGGTCCTACGTTGAATGTTTGTGCCAACAAGGGTATCCCCTGCCTCATCCAAGAGCAGAACTCTTATGCCGGCGTCACCAACAAATTACTAGCTAAAAAGGCCGACAAGATATGCGTGGCTTACGATGGAATGGAACGCTTCTTCCCTGCCGAGAAGATTATCAAGACCGGTAACCCGGTTCGCCAGAACGTATTAGAATCTCCGATGAGTCAAGCAGAAGCTCGCCAGTCGTTCGGATTGGAGCCCGACCGTAAAACTATCCTCTTCATTGGTGGCAGTTTGGGAGCGAGAAACATCAACAATAGCATTCTCCAACACCTCGACATGGTGAAAGAGAGCGATGTACAAATCATCTTGCAAACAGGTAAAGTGTACCACAAAGCCATCTGCGAGCAACTGGAAGGAAACAAGAAACCGGCACTATTGCACGTCACCGACTTCATCAGCGACATGGGAGCAGCCTACAAGGCGGCCGACTTGGTTGTCAGCCGTGCCGGTGCAAGCAGTATATCCGAGTTCTGTCTCATCGGCAAACCGGTCATCTTGGTACCTTCACCCAATGTGGCTGAAGACCATCAGACACAAAACGCCATGGCGCTCGTGAACCGTAACGCAGCTATTTTCGTAAAAGACAGCGAGGCAACCGACGTTCTTTTAAAGACAGCCATCAATGCAGTATGCGATGACGAAAAACTAACTTCACTCGAAGCAAACATCAAACAAATGGGATTACAGAACTCTGCCGACACCATCGCCGACGAAGTGGTGGCATTAGCATGGGGAAAGAAGTAATCCGATATAGAGAAACAAGACATTGAAACCATAGTATGGAACTGAAAGATATTAAAGCAGTATATTTCGTTGGAGCCGGCGGAATCGGCATGAGTGCTATTGCCCGCTACTTCATCAACAAAGGATTGGTAGTTGCCGGATACGACAAAACTCCGTCGGAACTCACACGCCGTCTTGAGAAAGAGGGCATGCTCATCCATTACGAAGAGAATATAGACGAGATTCCTCACGCATGTAAGAAGCCCGAATCTACGTTGGTCATTTTCACACCGGCCATCCCTGAATCACACAAGGAGCTTGCTTACTTCCGTGCAAACGGATTTGAAGTACAAAAGCGTGCACAAGTATTGGGCACACTTACCCACAGTCATAAAGGATTGTGCGTAGCCGGCACACACGGAAAGACTACTACGTCGACCATGTGTGCCCATATCATCCACCAGAGCCACGTGGATTGCAATGCGTTCTTGGGCGGTATATCCAAAAACTACGGCACCAATTATATCCTCTCCGACAGCGAATACGTTGTGATAGAGGCTGATGAGTTCGACCGTAGCTTCCATTGGTTATCACCATGGATAAGCGTTATCACGTCGACCGACCCTGACCACCTCGATATCTACGGCACCAAAGAGGCTTATTTGGAAAGTTTCCGTCACTATACAGAGCTGATTCAACCGGGGGGAGCACTAATTTTGCGCAAGGATTTAGAAATGAAACAGCACGTAGCCGAGGGAGTAAAGGTGTATGAATACAGCCTCGACGAAGGAGATTTCCATGCTGAAAATATCCGAATCGACAACGGTGAGATTACATTCGACTTCGTTTCGCCCATCGAGAATGTCAAGGATGTGCAGTTGGGACAACCTGTTCCCATCAATATAGAGAATGGAGTGGCCGCTATGGCTATGGCTCAGCTGAGTGGATGCAGCGCTCAAGAGTTGAAATACGGTATGTCTACCTATCATGGAGTGGAACGTCGCTTCGACTTCAAGATAAAGAACGACAAGCTCGTATTCCTCTCCGACTATGCTCATCACCCCAAAGAGATTTACCAAAGTGCCAAGAGCATTCGCGAACTCTATCAAAATCGTAAGATTACGGCTATCTTCCAGCCGCATCTATACACGCGTACACGCGACTTCTACAAGGACTTTGCCGATGCATTAAGCCTGTTGGACGAAGTGATTTTGTGCGACATCTACCCGGCACGCGAGCTTCCTATCGAGGGGGTTACGAGCCAATTGATATACGACAGTTTGAAACCGGGCGTGGAAAAGAGCATGATACACAAGGAAGATGTGCTCTCGTTGGTAAAGGAACGCGACTTCGACGTGCTCATCGTATTGGGTGCCGGCGACCTAGACAACTATGTTCCACAAATGACTAAAATCTTGGAAAGTAAGTGAGAATACGTTGGAAGAAAACGCTCACCATCGTTCTGGATATTGTACTAGCTGCATATTTGGGACTCGCTTTCACCGCTTTTAACAAGCCCGATGAAACAGTCCACGTGTGTACGAAGGTTAGTATCGACATCAAAGATGAGGCTACCAACGGCTTTATAGACACAAAGGAAATCAAAAAGCGATTGGAACACTACCATCTCTATCCTTTGGAGAAGCCTATACGTTACATTGATGCACGCAAGATAGAAGAAACTTTAAAGTCCAGCCCGTTCGTTAAGACGGCCGAATGTTACAAGACACAAGACGGACAAGTATGCATTAGCATCACCCAACGGTTGCCGGTCATCCGTATTAAATCGGAAAGAGGCGATGATTATTACCTAGATGATAAAAACTGTATCATGCCTAACTCGCATTATACATCCAATCTCATCATCGCAACTGGCCACATCAACCGTCTGTTCGCGACTAAATATGTCGCCACACTTGGCAAGGTGATGATGGAAAACGACCTCTGGCGCAACCAAATAGAGCAAATCAACGTGCTGCCAAACCTTGGTATTGAGTTGATACCACGCATTGGCGACCACGTCATCTACATAGGCCAACTGCCCGAAGGCAAAACAGCTACCGACCGAGAGCAGCTTGTAAGAGACTATGTAACAAAGAAGATGAATCGCTTGGAGAAGTTCTATCGCCACGGACTATCCCAAGCCGGTTGGAACAAATACTCCTATATAAACTTGGAGCTCGACAACCAAATAATCTGTAAAAGAAGAATGTTGAATTGATAAGAATATAAACCTATGGCAGAATTTATTGTAGCTATCGAATTGGGATCATCAAAGATCACCGGCATCGCAGGCAGAAAGAACCTCGATGGAAGCATTTCGGTGCTCGCTGTAGTAAAAGAAGACTCCACAGCATGCATCAGAAAGGGCGTAGTCTACAACATAGATAAGACTATGCAGTGCTTGACTAACATCATAGCACGACTCAAAACCACTCTCAAATCAGAGATTGCTTATGTATATGTGGGCGTTGGTGGACAATCCATCCGCAGTATCCGGAACAACATTGCAAAAGACTTTGTAGAGGAAACCATCATCACGCAGGAGATGGTAAACGAACTCATGGATACCAATCGCAACATGGAATACCCCGACCAACAGATACTTGACGCTGCCACACAGGAGTATAAGGTAGACCAACAACTACAACTCGACCCCGTAGGTATACAGTGTCGCCGACTAGAGGGCAACTTCCTCAACATCATTTGGCGCAATTCATACTATCGCAACCTCAACAAATGCTTTGAAAAGTCGGGAATTGCCATAGCCGACATGTATCTTTCGCCATTGGTTTTAGCCGATAGTGTACTCACAGAAGCAGAGAAACGTACCGGTTGCGTGCTTGTTGACCTAGGCGCAGACACCACTACCGTATCAGTATACTTCAAGAATATACTCCGCCACTTGGCAGTTATTCCACTCGGTAGCAACAATATCACCAAGGATATCACCTCTCTCCAGATGGAAGACAAGGATGCTGAGCGCATGAAATTGAAGTATGGAAGCGCTTATACCGACAATGCCGACATCGATACTACCCTCATGCTGCCCATCGATCAAGACCGTCAGGTAGAGAACCGGCGCTTCGTTGAGATGGTAGAAGGTCGAATTGAGGAAATCATCGAGAATGTTTGGTATCAGGTTCCGAGCGAGTTTACCGACAAACTATTGGGCGGAATCGTCCTCACCGGTGGCGGTTCAAACATGAAGAACATTGATGTGGCCTTCCGTAAGTACACTCATATTGAGAAGATACGCATTGCCAAGTTCGTCACCACAACTATCAATTCAAGCAATAGCGACATCAATGCCAAGGATGGAACCATGAATACCGCGCTTGCCTTGCTGGTTAAGGGCGATATGAACTGCGCCGGAAAAGAGATTTCAAGCGATCTTTTTGGCACATCAGAACCTATAACAGCGGCTACAAGCACCACGCTGCATACGCCGGATGACATCAAAAAGTCGCGCGATCCGAACGAAATAGCCGGTACAGGCGTTGTCCTCACTCCCACAGAAAAGGAGAAAGCCGAGGAAGAAGCACGTAGAAAACGCCTTGAGAGAGAGGCTGCTGAGCGCAAAGCTGCCGAAGAAGAGGCTGAACGCATTGCCAAAGAGAAGCGCGAAAACAGCACTCTCCACAAGATGGGACGCAATCTTAAGAAGTTCTTCCAGACCATGGTAGCCGAAGACGAATAACATATTAGACTCATACATAAAGAAAGATATTATGCCAGATAACAGAGAAATACTGGATTTCGGGGAACCCGAAAAGTCCAACAGCATCATTAAAGTAATCGGTGTTGGTGGTGGTGGCGGCAACGCAGTGAACCATATGTATCGCGAAGGCATCCATGATGTGTCGTTCGTACTCTGCAATACCGACAATCAAGCACTCAACGACTCGCCTGTTCCCGTGCATCTGCAACTGGGAAAAGAAGGCCTTGGTGCCGGTAACAAGCCTGCCAAAGCGCGTCAAGCAGCCGAAGAGACACTGGATGAAATCAACAATATGCTCTCCGATGGTACCAAAATGGCATTCATCACAGCCGGTATGGGCGGTGGAACCGGTACAGGTGCAGCCCCCGTCATTGCTCGTGTGTCCAAAGAAATGGGCATCTTGACAGTCGGCATCGTGACCATTCCGTTCCGCTTTGAGGGCGATAGAAAGATAGACCAAGCACTCGATGGCGTAGAGGAAATGGCTAAACACGTAGACGCTTTGCTCGTTATCAACAACGAACGGCTACGCGAAATCTATCCGGAACTGACTGTCCTCGACGCTTTTGGCAAAGCCGACGACACACTAAGCATCGCAGCCAAGAGCATCGCAGAGATTATTACAAACCACGGACTCATCAACCTCGACTTCAACGATGTAAAGACAGTGCTGAAAGATGGTGGTGTTGCTATCATGAGCACGGGATATGGCGAAGGCGAAGGACGCGTCAAGAAAGCGATAGATGATGCTCTCAACTCCCCATTACTCAACGATAACGACATCTTTAATTCCAAGAAAATACTGCTCAGCATCAACTTCTGCAACGAGAAGAACGATAACTCAGGCCTCATGATGGAAGAGATGAACGATGTCAACGAGTTCATGAGCAAGTTCGATAGCAACTTCGAGATTAAGTGGGGACTCGCTATTGATCCTGAATTAGGCAAGAAGGTGAAGGTAACCATCCTCGCTACAGGCTTCGGTATAGAAGATGTGGACGGTATGGACAGTCACATCAAGAAACACACACAGGAAGAAGCGCGTCGAATAGCCGAAGAAGAAGAGAAGGCAGCAGAGCGTCGTGACCGTCGGGCAAGGTACTATGCTGTCGACGGAAAGAACACTCAATTCAAGCGCCGGCCACATATTTTCCTCTTCCATCCGGAAGAATTGGACAACGAGGACGTCATCTTGGCCGTAGAGACCACACCTACCTACAAGCGTACAAGACAGATGCTGGAAGCTATTCGCAGCCAAGTTCCAACCACAGAGGAAAAAGAAGATAATGCCATCGAGACACCGGGCATTATCAGTTTCACATAAATCAGATAAAAAAGGAGATATCATGGCACTATTTGAACAAATTAGTGAGGACATTAAGAACGCAATGAAAGCACGCGACAAGGTGCGTCTCAACACCTTACGCAACGTCAAGAAAGTATTCTTAGAGGCAGTCACAGCCCCCGGAGCTAACGAGACATTGGAAGATTCCGATGCTTTGAAGATTATCACCAAGTTGGCTAAGCAAGGCAAAGAGACCGCTAAGACTTATATAGACAACAACCGTCAAGACCTAGCCGATGAGGAATTGGCACAGGTATCCGTGCTCGAAGAGTACCTGCCTAAGCAACTTTCCGAAGCCGAAATCACCGAAGTCGTAAAAGCCATCATCGCTTCTACCGGTGCCGAAGGCATGAAAGACATGGGTAAGGTAATGGGTATAGCCAGCAAGCAAATGGCCGGTAAAGCCGACGGAAAAATCATTTCGCAAATCGTAAAAGGCTTATTGGGATAATCCCCACAGCCTAAATATTCTTTTAAACCACGAACAATGACATCTATTCTAGAAAGAAGACCGGCTCTCAAACGCGAGATTGACAACATAGCCGAGGTAGCCGGATACCTCTGGCAGAACGGTTGGGCAGAACGCAATGGCGGTAATATCACCGTCAACATCACCGATTTGGTAGACGACGAAATTCGCAGTATGCCCGCCATCAGCGACCCTGTATCGTTCGGAACAACGCTTCCTCACCTCAAAAGTTGCTATTTCTACTGCAAAGGTACGGGTAAACGCATGCGCGACTTGGCTCGCTGGCCTATGGAGAATGGCTCCATCGTCCGCATTACCGACGATTGTGCGCACTACGAAATCATTGCCGACAATCCCATAAAGCCCACTTCAGAGATAAGTTCCCACCTTTCGGTACACAACCGCAACCTAGAAAAGGGCAACGGATATAATGCTGTGGTTCATACCCACCCCATTGAGTTGGTTGCCATGAGCCATAACGACAAGTTCTTGCAAAAGGATTATATGACCAAACTACTATGGAGCATGATTCCGGAGACCAAGGCTTTCTGTCCATTAGGCCTCGGTATCGTACCCTACAAGATTTCCGGAAGTCTCGAACTGGCCAATGCCACTCTCGAACAGCTCGAAGAATACGACGTCGTGATGTGGGAAAAACATGGCGTATTGGCGCAAGGTCCCGACGTCATGCAGGCTTTCGACCAAATCGACGTACTCTCCAAGAGTGCCAAGATATACATCAGCGCACGCTGTATGGGCTTTGAACCCGACGGCATGAGCGACGAACAGATGCAGGAACTCACCGATGTGTTCCATCTGCCAAAGTAGGATTTAGAAGCATAGAAATAACAGAGAAGGCATGATAGGATGTAAGTGTACATCTTATCATGCCTTTACTTTTTCCAAATTCAAAGACTTATAAAAGTAAAAAACTAAAGACTTATCCAGCAACTGAACCGCTCATTAACTCAAAAACTCACACACTTAAACTCCATCTTGTTCACTTGTCAACTCGTATACTTTAAACTTAGATAACTGCAAGGGCTCCGCAGCATTGCTGCAAAGGGCAAACAAAAACGCTGCAAAGCCCAAACAGTCATGCTGAAAAGACTTTGCAGCGCCATCAAATAAACTTTTTTACGCCCTACATATCTGTAGATAGCGTGCAAAAGCATTATCCCAAACGGTTCGGTCTTGCGGTTCAAATCGCTTCGGGCTGGTATTTTGCCCGATAACACGGCGCATATCCCACACGTCTTTCACCATCCCAGCCGCCTTGGCTTGTAGCATGATGTTGCCAATGGCGGTGGCTTCTTGCAGTCCGGCAAGCACGGTGATACCACAACTATTGGCTGTAAATTGGCTCATACAATCGTTGATCGACCCTCCACCAATAATATGTAGTACGTCAATCTGTACTGGCGACAGCCGCTTCAGCGTGCCTAAGACCTCTCGATAACGCAAAGCGAGCGATTCAAAGATGCAGCGACAGAACTCGGCAGCAGTCTGTGGAACTGGCTGCCCGGTCTTCCGACAATAATTACAAATGGCTTCCGTCATGCTACGAGGATTGGTAAACGAAGCGTCATCGGGGTCAATGATGCTTCTAAAAGGCTCTGCCTGCATCGCTTCAGCTATCAGTTCACCATGCGACTTCCTCTCTGAGAACTCTTTCCGGCAACGCTCGTAAATCCACATACCACAGATATTCTTCAAGAAGAGAGTCGTGTTATCTACCCCACCCTCATTGGTCATATTCTCGGAATAGCTCTCATTGCTTATCAACGGATGCGACAACTCCACGCCCATCAGACTCCATGTACCGCTACTCAAGTAGGCGAAGTTGGCATCAGAAGCCGGAACGGCAGCCACAGCCGAGGCAGTATCATGTCCGGCAACAGCCACTACCGGAATGTCACCAATACCTGTTATCTGCTTGATTTCTTCGGTTACAGAACCTATAATGGTTCCGGGAATCACCATCCGACCAAACTGCGACCGCTTCAGACCAACACTTTCGAGCAGCCGTTCGTTTAAATCGTGCTTGTAAGGATCGAGTATCTGCGATGTCGAAGCCTCTGTATACTCGCATACCGCCTGTCCCGTGAGCATATAACTCAAAGCATCAGGCATAAAAAGTATCTTATCGGCCACAGCCAAAGCAGTGTTTTGAGCCTTCCGCATGGCGTGTAATTGGAACAAAGAATTGAATGCCATGAGCTGGATACCAGTGAGTCGATACACTTCGTCGCGCTCCATGACATTGGCAAAATAGTCGTCCATCATGCCGACAGTATGCGGATCACGATACGACAGAGGGTTACGTAACAGCGCACCATCGCTACCTACAAGAGCAAAATCGCATCCCCACGTGTCGATACCGATGCTCTGAATTTCGTAACCTTGTTCCACTGCCAGTTTCAACGCAGTGATAATCTGATTATAGAGGGCGTAGATGTCCCAATAAAAGTGTCCTCCGGTTTGAATGATAGGATTCTCGAAGCGCGTAAGTTCTTGCATGGTAAGGTGGTCACCTTCCAACGCGCCCAATACCGTTCGGCCACTCGTGGCACCCAAATCAACTGCAAATATGCGCTTTAATTTCTCCATGTGGCTTTCGTTGCTTGATACATTCGCACTCCATACGTGATGATAACGAGGAAGCAAATGAGTGGTAAGACGAATGAAATATTTACGGCCGGCATGCCAAAGATGGTGCCCAAGTCGATAATAGAAGCCTGTAAAGGCGGTAAAACACTTCCTCCAAGAATAGACATTATCAATCCTGCCGCACCAAACTTAGCATCATCGCCGAGTCCTTGCAACGCTATACCGTAGATAGTAGGGAACATAAGCGACATGCAGGCAGAGATACCAACGAGACAGTACAAGCCTTTGATGTCTTGGAAGAAAATGACTCCGAAAGTCAACGCCGTGGCAACGGTCGACAGGATGGCCAACAGTTTACCGGCATTGATATACTTGAGGAAGAAAGTACAGATGAACCGACTACAGCAGAAGATAGCCATGGCAATGATGTTGTAGCGCTGTGACAACACTTCGGCAGCCTGTTCGGTCATCCCCTCACCCACCAATACGCGTGTACCGTATTGGATAACGAAAGTCCAACACATGATTTGGGCACCTACATAGAAGAATTGTGCAATAACACCTTCGCGATAATGCTTGATGGAGAAGATACGCTTCAGGGTCGGAACGAAGTTAATATCGTGTTGTTGGTCGCCACCTTTCGGCATCTTTGTAAAGAAGATGACCAAGAACATCACCACAATGACCATCCCAATGACAAAATAGGGAGTAATAAGAACCGATAAGTCATATTCTTTCACAGCCTCGAATTCAGCTGGAGAGAGAGTAGCACGCGTGGCTGTATCCATGGGATTAAGCTTAGCTTGAATGAAAGCCATCGCAGTAAACATACCACACAACGAGCCCATTGGGTTGAACGACTGCGCTAGATTCAAGCGTCTTGTGGCCGTAGCTTCCGTTCCCATCGAGAGAATATAGGGATTGGAACTGGTCTCCAAGAACGATAATCCGCACGTCATGATAAAGTATGCTATCAAGAAAGGATAGTAAGCACCCGTCAACTTAGCCGGGAAAAAGAGCAAAGCGCCGGCCGCATAGAGGCCAAGTCCCATGAGTACCCCACTCTTATACGAGTACTTGCGGATGAAAATAGCCGCAGGAAACGCCATTGCAAAGTATCCACCATAGAACGCAACCTGCACCAATGCACCGTCGGTGACGCTCATTCGGAATATCTTAGAGAACGCTTTCACCATCGGATTGGTAATATCATTGGCGAAACCCCATAGGGCAAAGCACGAAGTGATGAGGATAAAAGGAATGAGATAGCTCACTCCGTCCTTAGAAAGGATTGATTCTTTGCTTTTCATTCATCAGGTTTTAAAGTGTCGAATAGAAATAGTTATCCCCCTTACCGATAGCAAGGGGGATAGCGTCATATTAATAAATAGGGCCAAAATTCTGACAAGCACGGTAGTCAGCACCCTCTTTATCCATACCAAATGCATTCCATGCCGACGGACGGAATATATTTTCGTCGGCTACATTATGCATACATACAGGAATACGAAGGATAGAACAGAGCGTGATAATGTCTGCACCGATGTGACCATAAGCGATGGCACCGTGGTTAGCTCCCCATGTATTCATCACAGAATAAACGTCCTTAAAGGCATCTTTGGTTGCATCGAGACGTGGAACGAACCATGTAGTAGGCCATGTACGGTCGGTACGGCCATCGAGGATAGCATTGATTTCGGGATCAAGATCTACCGTCCAACCCTCAGCCAACTGTAAAACAGGACCCAATCCCATCACTCTGTTCACACGAATCATAGTCATTGGCATGCCACCACGAGTGAGGAAGTTAGACGAAAAACCACCTCCGCGGAAGTAATTGCGGTCGGCCGGATACCAAGTAGTGGCATTCAAACAAGCCTCAACCTCTGCATCGGTCAACTCCCAGTGGTGCTTCATCGTAGGATTACCCTCGCTATCGCTCACTGCTCCTGTCGCATCGAGTGTGGTAGCACCTGAATTGATTAAGTGTATAAAGCCTCCTGCGGCTGCTCCTGTAGGCTTCTTGCCTGCCACCCGCTCCACAGCTTCGGGACTCCAATAGGTACGAATGTCTGAGAACATCACACCCTTATTGGTCAGCAAGTGACCGAAAAGCATTGCTATACCGTTCAAAGAGTCATTTTCGGTAGCCAAGACACCTGCCTCACGCGTACCGTTCCAGTCGAAAGAAGAGCAAACCAACGACTCAGGGAAGTCGAAATTTGGCTTATAGTCGGTCCACTGGCGCTGTCCTTGAACACCTGCCAAGATAGCATTATGACCTAAAGCCTCTTCCTTGAAGCCCAGTTCCTTCAGTCGAGGATTACCATGCATCAAGTCTTTAGTGATGAGCATACACTTCACTGTGAACTCCCAATCCTTGTCAAGTTCCTCTCTACTCTTCTGTTTACCATTACGTTCGATGTTCCAGTCGTGTCCTTCCTTAGGCATACAATATTTCTTTGTCCATGCCATAGCCTTCTCAAACTCTTCCGGATCGTATATTCCTTCGTCGATACGACGCATTACTTCCACCATATCTACATACTCCGTACGCAGTCCAAGATACTTCTGCATGAAGTCAGGATCTACGATTGAGCCGGCAATACCCATACAAGTGGTACCCATAGAGAGGTAGCTCTTACCGCGCATGGTAGCAACTGCCTGTGCTGCACGGGCAAAACGCAGAATCTTCTCAGCCACGTCTGCAGGGATAGTATTATCGTCCAAGTCTTGTACATCGTGTCCGTAGATACCGAAAGCGGGTAATCCTTTCTGTGCATGAGCGGCCAATACGGCAGCTAGATATACGGCTCCCGGACGCTCGGTACCATTGAATCCCCACACAGCCTTGGGATAATAAGGATTCATATCCATCGTTTCCGAACCATAGCACCAGCAAGATGTGACGGTAATCGTAGCACCGACACCCTCACGCTCGAACTTTTCGGCACAAGCAGCCGACTCAGCTACGCGTCCAATCGTACTATCGGCTATCACACATTCCACGTGACTTCCGTCGCCATTGTAAACATGTGAACTGATTAACTCGGCCACAGCTTTGGCCAAACTCATTGTTTTCTCTTCGAGACTTTCGCGTACTCCGCCTTGGCGGCCGTCGATTGTTGGTCTGATACCAATCTTAGGATAGTTTGTCATAGGTTTTGTTATTGTTTGACAGCGCTTTCGGCATCTCGCAACTTGCTTCTGATCGCGCCATGTCCATCACACTGTCGATATTAGAATTAGTTATTTTGTTTATTTAAAAGATTCTTTAGGAATGTTCTTCCAACAAGAAGTCGGACTTCTTCAATCCTTTAGCAAAGGTACTATTTTTATCTTTTAGAGAGAAGTAAACAATGAAAATATTCAGTTCTTTTTATAGTTTAACACTATTATAAAAAAACTTTGTATATTTGCTAAGCTAACCAATAGAAGATGGAGAAATTATCAAAGGAACTCAAACTCATGTTGCTCATGACCGATGGGCACGACTATACTGCTGCAGAGTTGTGCAAACAAATAGGCACAACACGCCGACAACTCTATAATTACTTGAAGTTTTTCCGCGAAAACGAGTTCATCGTGGTTCATGAAAACAGCCATTACCGACTGGATACCGACTCACCTTTCTTTCAAGAGATAGCACGGTCGGTCAACTTCTCCGACACCGAAGCTACCTTCATGCACCACCTGCTGGAAGCTGCCGACGCCAAAAATCCTGTCGTAGGCATCCTCAAACGCAAGTTGGAACGCTTCTACCATCTCCGTTTCTATACCGATACCCGCTTTAAAGCCCACACCATCGACATACTCAACAAGTTACGCGATGCCATAAACCATCGTCAAACGGTCTGCCTCAAAGACTATTCGTCACCCCACAGTCGCAGTGTTTCCGACCGTGTAGTAGAGCCTTACATGTTCTTAAACGACAATCTGGACGTGCGGTGTTACGAACTCAAGAGCCATACCAACAAGACTTTCAAACTTTCGCGCATCGGTGACGTGGAAACATACGACGCACCTTGGATTCACACAGAGCGTCACCGCCAGCTCTTTACCGATATCTTCATGTTCAGTAGTGAGCAACGCCTACCCATCTGTCTGCGTATGGGGCAACTCTCCCACAACCTGATGATAGAGGAATATCCAGCTTCCACCGACGCGTTCACACCCGATGACTCAGAGCATTGGCTGCTAAACATTGACGTGGCAAGCTATGTGGGTATCGGAAGATTCGTACTTGGACTCTACGACGATATAGAAGTATTAGGTGGAGAAGAATTCAAAAACTACATCCAACAGAAAATTCTGACCATGAATGCTTCTGCTATCCTACAATAATACTAACTATATTCTCACTCCAAATCACTCCTTATCATAGTCTTCCGACAGCATTCGGAGCTCTTGATACGTCGTATTGATGTCTTCACGAGTAATGTCGAACGACCTGTCCACACCTCTTGGCTTGTCTTTCAACGTATGAGAGAAAAGCCAATCATACGTCTTCTGCAAATAGAAAATACGCGCCAATAGTCCGTGAGAGCCTCCTGCTATCCAGTCGTAACGTAGCAAATGGTCGTTACCGGCACTCTGTAAACTCTCCACAACCTTCTTCGACTCCCTCACATTCACCGCTCTATCAGCCGTACCGTGCATAATCCAAAGCGGCACACGCCCCATTCCTTGCACGTCGTGTAGCGTCGTTCCGCCACATAAAGCCATCGCTGCGGCCACCTTTTCAGGATAAGTACCCACAAAATCAAGCGTACCATAGCCGCCCAAACTCATACCCAAGACAAACACGCGCGACGCATCGACGGGATAATTCTTCTCCATCCACTCCAACAAATCGTTGAGTTTACGCGGATTCCACGACCCTCCCGGATTCTGAGGGGCTACCACAAAGGCAGGAATTATTTTACCTTTCTCTAGCGCATCCAGCGTTCCGTAGCGACGCACACGGTCGAGATTGTTGCCACACAAGCTTGCCCCATGCAAAAAGAGCACCACTGGGAGCGCGTGTCCATGGGGCTCATACTCTTCAGGAGTATACAACCAAAAGTTGTATCCCCCATCAATGACGTTACGCTTTGCTTCTATCTTTCCCGCTTTCTGAGCCGATACTCCCAACGAAAACAAAACCATCAAGAACAATATATATAGGTGTCTCGTTTTTCTCATGACCACAAATATAAAGATAAGTTATCAAGTAGACAACTCTCTCCACCTCTCCATTGACATTATTTATACACTCTCCGTCCTCGTTGTAGTTTTTTCACGGAAATAAAAAGTCATCAGTCCCGCCCCCGTCCATTACCTTCCGTCTCTACTATTGCCTACCTTTATTCCCAAAACTTTGTTAACTTGTTTACTCGTTAACTAGTCTACTTGTCATCCAGCCTAATAATAAACTTTTAAATAGTCTCCCTCCCCCCCCTTGGGGAGGGTGGGGTGGGGCTATAGAGGGTAAAGATAAGGCTTTTACTCCCCATTATTCATCGAACAAACTCTCCAACACACTGAGCGATTTCAATTCGGGAAATCCGGGAGTATGCAGTCGATAGTATAATAATATAAGGTGTAGACATCGACTACGCTCACTACGTGACATGGCAAAAAGGTGCATATTCTCATAATTCATACGCATCAGCAAGGTGATACGCGAGGTCTCTTCGGCAGACAGATAGTCGGAATGGAGCGGAATGGTGAACAGAAAGCGACTTTCGCGAAGGTCGAAGAGGCTGCCCGGTACATAGTCGTCGAGATTGGGGAAGAATCCGATGAAGCGACTCAGACGCATGGTAAAGACCAAATGAAAGTTGGCAAACGACGCCGGACAAAGGTCGAGCCACGACATACTGGAACGTAAATAGTTATAAAGAGCGGGATTTTCTTGCTCCCCACGAGTGGCATATAACAGGAATTCGGCAATAAACAGCGCCACCGTAGACTTATAAGGATTGAACGGGATGGATGAATAAGGAATATCTACACGCACATCGTGCAAAGAAAACAAGGAACCACGAGCTTTGTCATCGAACTCAATAGCAAGGAGTGTGAGCGGTTGGAAAAGTTGCTTCTTAAACTTTCCACGCCCCGAAAGCGACAAACTACAAACCAAAGAGATACGCCCCTGCCATTCAGAGAACACATCGACAATTATTTTAGTGTCTCTGAATTTGAACGCGCGAAGTACGATAGCCCTTGTTTTGATGAGCATAATGAGACAAAGGTAGTGCAAAAACGCGAAAAAACGCGGCTTTTATTAAAATTTCTTCACGAATATTTGGCGGAATAAGAAAAAGTGTCTAACTTTGCACCCGCAAATTAAACGCGATGGTCCCTTCGTCTATCGGTTAGGACGAGAGATTTTCATTCTCTAAAGAGGAGTTCGACTCTCCTAGGGACTACAATAAGAAATAAAAGAAAAAGTAAAGATGGCAAATCACAAATCATCCATTAAGAGAATCCGTCAGACAAAGACAAGAACTCTTCATAACAAATATTACGCAAAGACCATGCGTAATGCAGTGCGTAAATTACGCGCAATGACAGATAAGGATGCAGCTGCCCAGTTGTACCCATCTGTACAGAAAATGCTGGACAAATTAGCCAAGACCAACATTATTCACAAGAATAAGGCAGCTAACTTGAAGTCAAGTTTGGCTTTGCATATTAGTAAATTAGGATAATATTCCGATTTACAAGTAAGTAAGGGCGCATTCTTCAAAGAATGCGCCCTTACTTTTTTTGACACTAAATATTTCTGTTTTTCACGGCAATTTTGTATCTTTGCAGAAATATTACTAATCGAGAAAATGGCAGAAAATCTAAATGCCGAGGCTAATTATTCAGCTTCGAATATCCAAGTTCTAGAAGGACTGGAGGCTGTGCGTAAGCGCCCGGCCATGTATATCGGCGACATTAGTGAAAAAGGATTGCACCACTTGGTCAACGAAACAGTGGACAACTCTATCGACGAAGCTATGGCCGGATACTGTACAGACATTGAAGTAACCATTAACCAAGATAATTCTATCACTGTACAAGATAACGGTCGTGGTATCCCTGTAGACATGCACGCCAAGTTGCATAAGTCGGCTTTGGAGGTCGTTATGACCGTATTGCACGCCGGTGGTAAGTTTGATAAGGGTTCATATAAGGTCAGCGGTGGTCTGCATGGTGTAGGTGTGAGTTGCGTGAACGCACTCTCGTCTCACATGATGTCTCAGGTATTCCGCGACGGAAAGATTTATCAGCAGGAATACGAGAAAGGAAAGCCCCTCTATCCAGTTAAGGTTGTGGGCGAAACAGAGCTTCGTGGTACACGCCAACAGTTCTGGCCAGATCCTGCTATCTTCACAACGACTACCTATCGTTGGGACATCATCGCATCGCGTATGCGCGAATTGGCCTACCTGAATGCAGGTATCCGCATCACATTGAGAGACCTTCGCGCTGACGAGGAAGGCAAGACACGCGAGGAAGTATTCCATGCCAAAGACGGATTGAAGGAGTTTGTGCGCTACGTAGACCGTCATCGTACCCACCTGTTCGACGATGTTATCTATCTCAAAACAGAGAAACAAGGCATCCCTATCGAGGTAGCTGTGATGTATAACACAGACTATTCGGAGAACATCCACTCATACGTGAACAACATCAACACCATAGAGGGTGGTACACACTTGACTGGTTTCCGCGCAGCATTGACTCGTACATTGAAGTCGTACGCTGATTCGGAGCCGACCATATCCAAGCAAATAGAGAAAGCCAAGATAGAAATTGCGGGCGAAGACTTCCGCGAAGGTTTGACAGCCGTTATCTCTATCAAAGTGGCAGAGCCTCAGTTCGAGGGTCAGACCAAGACCAAGTTGGGTAACAGTGAGGTTTCCGGAGCCGTTCAACAGGCTGTGGGCGAAGCGCTGGCAAACTATTTGGAAGAGCATCCTAACGAAGCGAAGAAGATTTGCGAGAAGGTAGTATTGGCCGCTACGGCACGTATTGCAGCCCGCAAGGCTCGTGAGAGCGTTCAGCGCAAGAGCGTAATGAGTGGCGGTGGACTGCCCGGAAAGCTGGCCGACTGCTCTAACAAGGATCCAAAGAGCAGCGAGATATTCCTAGTCGAGGGTGATTCAGCAGGTGGTTCGGCTAAGCAGGGACGCGATCGTTATACACAAGCCATCCTACCCTTGCGTGGTAAGATTCTGAATGTTGAGAAAGTACAGTGGCATCGCGTATTTGAAGCCGAATCTGTAATGAATATCATCCAAAGTATCGGTGTACGTTTTGGTGTAGAGGGCGAAGATGATCGCGAGGCAAACATCGACAAGTTGCGCTACGACAAGATTATTATCATGACCGACGCCGACGTCGATGGCTCACACATCGACACACTGATTATGACGCTCTTCTATCGTTTCATGCCGAAAGTCATCGAAGAAGGACATCTTTACATCGCTACTCCGCCTCTCTATAAATGTTCATACAAGAACAAGAATAGCGAATATTGCTATACAGAACAGCAACGACAGGCTTATTTCGACAAGTATGCTACCGGTCCGGACGATAAGAATATCCATACCCAACGCTACAAAGGTTTGGGTGAGATGAATCCCGAACAGCTTTGGGAAACAACAATGGATCCAACTACTCGCTTGCTCAAGCAGGTAACGATAGAGAATGCAGCCGACGCAGACGAGATATTCTCGATGCTCATGGGCGACGATGTAGAACCTCGTAGAGAATTTATTGAGAAGAATGCTACGTACGCTAACATCGACGCATAATACTGTACACGTACATATAATATAAAAGAAGGAGAGCATCATTTGCTCTCCTTCTTGCATTTCGATGTGATTTTTTATATCTTTGCAAACGGAAACCTAATCGCTAAACACCTCATGAAGAAATATATATCGCTGTTCTTTGCGGTTGGTATTGATACCTTGGTTATAAAACAAAGCGATACCAGATGAGGAAGTGGATGCTATTTGCAACTTTATGCTACTTCCTTGCAATCTCGGCACAGGACTTCGGAATGCAATGGATGTCGGCTTCTCAGGCAGACAAAGCCGACATGGTATGGTTTCGACATACCTACTCGCTCCACGAACGCCCCACACAAGCTTCTATCAGCATTGCTACCACAGGGTATTTTCGGCTTTATGTCAATGGTTACGATGTATCTACTGCTTATCGTTTACCTTATCGGGAGAAAGGAGATACGGGCAGTATAGGACATATTTTCGATGTCACCCGATTCTTACAAGCGGGAGATAATATCATCGCCGTATACTGTTCACCCCTCGCCTATGACCTTGATAGGGCTCTGTTTGCCTTTCGTTTTGATGGAAAATGGGTCAATGGGCAGCGTTTTAGTTACGATGGAAGCGAGGGATGGTTATGTCGTAGCGCTTCATTTTCACTCATGCCCGATGGTCGACAAGTACAAAATGGATTGTCAGAGGAATATACTTACTCCACAGCCGACGAGTCATTAGCTTGCTGGTATCCTGCCACCATGATTCCATCTCCACAGAATCGATCTACCCGATGGCACCAATCATTCTATCAAGAAGAAGTTGTTGCAGAAGAAATACGGCCGCTATATTTCAATGTAGAGGGCGATTCGGTATTTTATGAGTTTGGAACAGGCTTTCAAGGCTATGTCCGCGTCACGCTCAGAGATGCCATACCAGGCGAATGTATCTATATAAATGGTTCCCAATATATCTGTAGTGGACAAATGGATGAGCAGATATTCCAACGCCTACAGATAACAAATTGCCGACAAGTATGTATCAGCGGAGACACCAATTTTCGTCGGTCACAAATACAAAAAATAGAGGGTATCGGCATCAAAAGCCGTTGGCATGAAGATTGGAACTATTAAAAATATTGATAAAACACTTTTTCTTCAATGTTATTTTGTATCTTTGTGAAATCAAGTAATATCATGAAGTATGGAGAGTAAACGCCTAGAAGAAATCACTATCCCATCTATTAAAAAGCTATACCAAGGAAGTCATATAGAAGATGACATACTCCTAGTAGACGATCTAGCCAATATCCCATTCCCCAATGAGCCTCGCCGAATGCATTGTTTGTTCATGGCACTGTGTACAAAAGGGGTAGCTCACTATACCATTGATACGGTTGCCCACACCGTTCAAGTAAACGATGTCATCATCGTAAGTGAAGGTCAGGTGGCAAACAACTACGTATTGAGCGATGATTTTAAAGCCATAGCCATTGTATTGTCCTACGAGTTCTTCTACGAAATCGTTGCTAACATTCGTGAGCTATCCTATCTATACCTCTTTGCACGTAACCATCCAGTCTTCCACTTGAGACAAGACGAAGCCCAAACACTACATAATTACTTCAATATTATCAAGCGTAAGGTAGAGAACAAGGAACATCAATTCCGTCGCGAGACCACTAAATCAATGCTAACAACAATGATTTACGACATCAGCAACGTGATTTATCACCTTCAAACATCACCTAATAATCGCCAACCACGCGCCAACGAGATTTTCAGCGACTTCATTAAACTTGTAGAACAACATTATCGAAAGGAGCGACGGGTAAGTTGGTACAGCAATCAGATGTGCATTACGCCCAAGTATCTCTCTGAAGTTATCAAACAAGTAAGCCATCGTACACCCAACGAATGGATTGACCAATACGTTGTTTTAGAAATTCGTGTATTGCTGAAGAATACAATGAAGAGCATTAGAGAGATTGCCGAAGAGATGAATTTCAACAATCAGAGCTTCTTCGGTAAGTACTTTAAAGAGCATGTAGGTTTGTCCCCTACAGAGTATCGAAAGTCATAAGCCCAACAACTGTTCGGCTACTGCGCACAATTCCTTGTACCAGTCCTCACCAAACCGACGTATCAATGGTTCTTTTAAGAACCGGTATATCGGCAAGTCAAGCGCTTTACCTTTGGCAACAGCATCCTTACACACTTCCCAACGATGGTAGTTTAGTCCTACAGTACCATCGTTGAAAGTCTTTTCACGTATAGGATAAAGTGCACAAGAGATGGGTTTCACGAATCGCGTAGTCCCTTTTCTATAGGCACGTTCCAATGCACAGAGGCACGTACCGTTCTCATAACAAGTAAATACACAATCTTTTCCCCCAACAATGCTTGTCACCAAGTCGCCATCACGGTCGCTATAAGCCACTCCTTGACGGTCTATTACCGACTGAGCCGAGGCAGATAAGTCGTTCCAAACAGTATCCAACGAGTCTTCTATGCCCCCTATCTCGTCTAAAGTCACTGGTGCTCCGGCATCACCTTCAATGCAACAGATACCTTTACACTTCTCTAAATCACAGCAAAACTTCTCTGTCAGGATGTCGGGAGATACCAATACATCCCCTATTTGTATAATATGTAATTCGTTATCCATGCTTTTTACCATTGTATAGGTGCGATACCATGCTCTTGAAGATAAGCATTACACCGCGAGAAATGATGATTCCCGAACCACCCACCACGATTAGCGGAGAGCGGAGAGGGATGTACCGACTCCAACACAAAGTGACGCGAACGGTCTATCAGCGACACTTTGCTACGTGCATATCCCCCCCAAAGAATGAAAACCAAATGTTCTCTATCACGATTCAAGGCCTGAATCACAGCATCGGTAAACGTTTCCCATCCTCTACGCTGATGACTTCCGGCAGCATGGGCACGCACTGTAAGCGTAGCATTCAGCAACAATACGCCTTGTTCTGCCCATCGTGTGAGGTTTCCCGAAGACGGAACAGGGCACCCTAAATCCAATTCTATCTCCTTAAAGATATTCTGCAAAGACGGCGGAAACGGCACTCCATCGTTCACAGAGAAGCTGAGTCCATGCGCCTGACCGTATTCGTGATACGGATCTTGACCAATAATGACCACCTTCACCTTGTCGAATGGGCACAAATTAAAGGCATTAAAAATAAATCGTCCCAGCGGAAAACAAGTGCCTTGAGCATATTCCTGCCGAACAAAATCAGTCAGATGCGAGAAATAAGGCTTCTCGAATTCCTCACCAACATGCGTTTTCCACGACTCTTCTATCTTTACATTCATCGCATTTCTTTTGTCCACAAAGTTACTAAAAATATTTGCTGCACCAATAAAGAAGCATTATCTTTGCCTGCAAAGAGGAAGACTATGGACAAGTCATTAGAATTACAGCAATCGATTTTACACGATGTTGCATCCTTATTTGGAAATACGGATGCACTCAATAAATTGCACAAGTACCTTAACAAACTAAAAAGAGAGGAGAAACAGGAAATGAGTAAAGCTGAGAAAAAAGAAATTCTAGATGATATTAGAGATGGATTAAGAGAGATGAAATTAGTAAAAAAAGGCAAAAGTACCAGTCGACCATTAGCTTCTTTATTGAAAGAATTATAGCATAGAAACTATTATTCCCTTTGATAAGCAGTTAAAACGGCTTGCCAAAAAGTACAGAAACATCAAAGAGGATTTATTAAATCTCGAACGTTCCTTACTATCCAATCCTACTCAAGGAGTAGATTTAGGAAATGGAATTCGCAAAATCAGAATGCAAATTTGTGATAAGGGGAGAGGCAAAAGCCATGGGGTACGCATCATAACCTACACTACTATCATTGATATTGAAGACGGTATCATCACTTTACTGGCCATCTACGATAAGGAAGAACAAAGCACTATCACTAAAAAAGAGATTCAACAACTATTAGCAGAATTATAATTCTGTCCATCAATAAACCACAAAGCGCCTGCATGGTAATCATGCAGGCGCTTTTATTTTATTTCTTTACGAGCTTAATACTTTGCAGCGATAAACTCACCGGTATCAGAAATCAGATTCTCACCAGTCATATCGGTAGGCTGTTCCAAGCCCATGATATGGAGGATTGATGGAGCCACGTCGGCCAAACGACCGTCTTTCACCGTAGCACTGTTATTGTCTGTAACATAGATGAATGGCACCGGATTCAAAGAGTGAGCCGTGTTAGGCGTACCATCCTCATTGATTGCATTGTCAGCATTACCATGGTCGGCAATGATAATGGCTTCGTAATCATTCGCCTTAGCCGTTTCAACAACCTCTTTCACGCAATTATCTACAGCATGCACAGCCTTAGCAATAGCATTATAGATACCTGTATGACCTACCATATCGCCATTAGCGAAGTTCACCACGATGAAGTCGTACTGCTGAGTCTTAATAGCTCCCACCAATTTATCCTTCACTTCGTAAGCACTCATCTCAGGTTTCAGGTCGTAAGTTGCCACCTTTGGCGATGCCACCAAGATACGGTCTTCACCTTCATAAGGAGCTTCACGACCACCATTGAAGAAGAATGTCACATGAGCATACTTCTCTGTCTCGGCTGTATGCAACTGTTTCTTACCCAAACCTGAGAGATATTCACCCAATGTATTCTGTACATTCTCTTTCGGGAAGAGCACAGTTACGTTTTTAAAGTTCGCATCATACGGAGTCATAGTGAAGTATTGCAAATCCTTAATGGTGTGCATACCCTGCTCATCCATATCCTGCTGTGTCAACACCTGTGTCATTTCCTTG
Organism: Prevotella sp. S7 MS 2; assembly: GCF_000762865.1. Lineage (NCBI taxonomy): Bacteria > Pseudomonadati > Bacteroidota > Bacteroidia > Bacteroidales > Prevotellaceae > Prevotella > Prevotella sp. S7 MS 2. The sequence goes on from NZ_JRPT01000002.1 coordinate 116,282, forward strand.
GCACGGTCGTTACGATAATTGAAGAAGATTACTACGTCGCCTTCCTCAATCTTACCATTTACAGTGCTGTTAACGATAGGTTTGATGAATTCATCGGTCACACCCTCAGCATAACTCTCTTCCATCGCCTTCACCATATCGCTGGCTGCCTTACCCTCACCATTCACCAAGAGATCGTAAGCAGTCTTTACACGGTCCCAACGCTTATCGCGATCCATAGCATAGAAACGACCTACGATGTCAGCAATGTTGGCATCGTTCTTCGCACATACATCAGTAAGCTCCTGAATGAAGCCCACACCACTCTTCGGATCGGTATCGCGACCGTCCATAAAGCAGTGTACAAACAGATTCTTCAACCCATATTCCTTACCTATCTCTACCAAACGGAACAGATGGTCGAGCGAAGAGTGCACACCACCGGTAGAAGTCAAGCCCATCAAGTGGAGTTTCTTACCGGTCTTCTGAGCATAACTGTAAGCTGCAACGATACCCGGATTCTTGGTAATAGAACCGTCCTTACAAGCACGGTTAATCTTTACCAAATCTTGATAAACGATACGTCCGGCACCAATATTCAAGTGACCCACCTCAGAGTTACCCATCTGACCATCGGGCAGACCTACGTCTTCACCGCAAGCCATCAACTGTGAGTGAGCCGATGTAGCTGTCAAATAATCCAAATAAGGAGTCGGTGTATTATAAATCACGTCTCCTTTTCCATGCTTTCCGACTCCCCATCCATCGAGAATCATCAATAAAGCTTTCTTTGCCATAATGAAGTACTTATTAGTATTTGTTCTTTTATTATCCTAGTCGAGAAATGGTTTCATCGTTCTCTTTCATTTTTCGACCGACAAATCCATTTCTATTATTGTTGCAAAGTTACGATTTTTACTACTAATGGCAAAGGGAGAACAGATAAAAGAAATAAACGTTTTCAGCAATTTTCACCCTGTTACATCCTAAGTATCCGGAAAATTACTATTTTTGCAATATGAAGAAACCAACATGGATGGAGAGGAAGCGTCTCTATAACATTATCTTCGAAGCCGATACGCCCGAAGGTAAAGCCTACGACGTGGCACTCATCATCGTCATTCTTGTCAGTATCATTGTCGCTTTCATAGAGAGTATTCAGTCGTTGGCACTCACCTACAAGTACATCTTGGAAGTATTAGAGGCGCTCATGACCGTACTTTTCACCATCGACTACTGCGCCCGACTCTATTGTTCGCCACGCCCAAAGGACTATGCCCTTAGTTTTTTCGGCGTCATCGACTTCATCTCCACCATTCCACCTTACCTCAGTATCATCTTCCCAAGCGCACGCTACATGATACTGTTGCGCTCGTTCCGCTTCATTCGCATCTTCCGCGTCTTCAAGCTCTTCAGCTTTCTCAACGAGGGCTACCTACTCCTGCAATCCCTTCGACGCAGCATGCGCAAGATTATGGTTTACTTCATGTTCGTTTTGATACTCGTTACGTGTATCGGAACACTCATGTATCTCGTAGAAGGTAATCAACCCGGCACCCAATTTACCGACCTTGGTACGTCCGTCTATTACGCCATCGTCACCATGACCACCGTCGGTTACGGCGACATCACACCCACCACACCTCTCGGACGACTGCTCTCGGCCTTCGTCATGCTGCTTGGTTATACCATCATCGCCATCCCCACGGGTATCGTTACCGCCACCTTTGTCGATGAAACCACTCAAAAAGTGGAGCACGGCAAATGCCCCCGATGTGGTAACAAAGTCGATCCTAACGACCGATTCTGCAAACATTGCGGTGAGAAATTATAAAAAGAATGAGGTAAATATAGCTGTAGATTCCCAACGGACGCAACATATCGTATCCCTACAAACCCTCATGAAATACGATTCCAACAACTAACGAACTTAAAAACAAAATCACTTACAAACTCATCCCGTTCACTTGTCAACCCGTCTACTTGTCAACTAGTAGAGTGCAAAGGCACACCAGCTTTACTGCCTCGCCTTTTCTGCAATGCTGCAAAACCCGAACAGTAATGTTGACTAGCCGTTGCAATCTGCCGGTTAACAAATAAATGAACCAACAAGCAGACTTGTTAGAAATAAGAAATGAGAAATAATAGAAGGTATGAGACGTTAAACATGCCAGTTTCTACGACTTTAGGCTTGCCCGAAACGCCAAACCTCTGCATAGTCAAATGCCTTTACGCTTCCATAAAGAGAGTCATTTCAACACCTTTTAATTTTTATCTATCTAGCCTCTCAACCGATCCCGGCACTGTTCCAGTATCTCCATCAACTCATCGGCTTTCTGTGCACGCAGCATGGCGATACGCGTTTGGCGGAAATCGGGAATACCTTTGAAGATGGGACTGGCAGCCAAATGGCGACGCGTATGGAGTATACCGCGGTATTCATCAATACGTTCGATGTTAATACGCAATTGTTCTTCAAGCACATCAATCTTCTCATCAAGAGTCAACGGCGTAGCATCGACGTTGCCATCTAGATGGTCTCTGATATCTTTAAATATCCATGGGCATCCGAAAGTGGCACGCCCCACCATGACAGCATCCACACCGTAGCGGTCGAAAGCAGCGGCAGCCTGCTCCGGAGAAGTCACATCGCCATTGCCAATGATGGGAATATGGATACGCGGATTGTGCTTTACCTCGCCTATCAGCGTCCAGTCGGCCTCGCCAGTGTACATCTGTGAGCGCGTACGACCATGGATAGTCAAAGCTTGGATACCGCAATCTTGCAGCTGTTCGGCTAATGTAGTGATAATCAAACTGTTGGTATCCCATCCCAATCGAGTCTTCACAGTCACCGGCGTATGCACGGCTTTCACCACTTCACGCGTAATATCGAGCATCAAGGGGATAGTGCGTAGCATGCCCGAACCTGCACCTTTGCCCGCCACCTTCTTCACTGGACAACCGAAATTCAAATCTATGACGTCCGGATGAGCTTCTTCTACGATCTTGGCAGCCTCAACCATCGACTCCACATCGCGCCCATAGATTTGTATTCCCACCGGGCGCTCATCGTCACTGATAGTGAGTTTCGACACCGTCGACTTGATGGAGCGCACCAAAGCCTCGGCACTTACAAACTCGGTATACACCATGGAAGCACCAAAACGCTTGCATAGCAGTCTGAAACCTATGTCGGTAACGTCTTCCATCGGCGCCAGAAACACCGGATGTCGACCATATTCTATATTGCCTATTTTCATTTGCCGACAAAGATACATAATTTCTCGCAAACAAGAAAAATACTTCTTTTCCTCATAAATAAGGATAATTTTCTGAATTATTGACAACTCGCATCCTTATTTATGATTATATTTGCGAACAATAATCTGATTATGGCCTATGGATTTTCGTAAGCTCATCACATGGAAAGACCGCCTGTCGGAGAGACAGAAAATAACATTGCTCGTTCTTAGCGGTGTTATCGTGGGGTTGATAGCCCTCTTCTTATACCTCTTACGCATGCACACATATCTTATTGGCGACGATCCGGCAGCCTGCGTCAACTGTCATATCATGACACCTTACTATCAAACGTGGGAACATTCCAGCCATGGACGCGACGCAACGTGCAACGATTGTCACGTACCTCACCAAAATATGGCCATGAAATACCTCTTTAAAGGGGTCGACGGTATGAAACATGTGGCCTATTTCGTAACCAATAGTGAGGCTCAAGCTATCAGGGCAGAGACCGCAAGTTCCGAAGTCATCATGGACAACTGTATTCGTTGCCACAAACAATTGAATCAGGAGTTTGTCAAGACGGGACGTATAGACTACATGATGGCCAAGCGTGGCGAGGGAATGGCATGCTGGGACTGTCACCGCAACGTACCACACGGTAGCATGAATACGCTATCGAGCACACCATGGGGCGAAACCCAAACACCTATTCCCAGCTCTCCTGTCCCCGAATGGTTGCAGCATTTGCTAGGACACTCTACCAAATAATATCACGATTAAACGAATAATCAAAACCAAACTTTCGCAAGTTGAAGGATGGATAGAATTAAATAGAAGTTAACTGGAGATAACGGGAGGTAACAGGAGATAACAGACATTTGTCCGATAACTCCCTTTGAACTCCTCCTAACTCCCTTTAAATCCCGATAACTCCTCTATTGAGCATACATACGAAACTTAAATTAAAATATCAGAGATATGGCAAAGCAATTAAAACGTTGGCAAGGATGGCTCCTTTTCGGTGGAGCTATGGTCATAGTATTCGTGCTTGGACTCATCGTTAGTTCGCTATTGGAGCGCCGTGCCGAAGTAGCAAGCGTGTTCAACAATCGCCGGACGATGTTCAATGACTCCATTGTATCGCAGAACGAGAAGTTCAAAGAAGACTTCCCACGCGAGTATGAGACGTGGTCTATGACGGAAGACACTTCGTTTGTAAGCCTATACAATGGTTCAAGAGAAGTAGACATATTGGAAAAACAACCAGCTATCTGCGTCATTTGGGCAGGATATGCTTTCTCACAGAACTATAACACCCCGCGTGGACACCGTCATTGCCTCGAAGATCTGCGTAAGATATTGCGTACCGGAGCCCCCGGTGTAGAGGGAGGAAAGGAGATGCAACCCGGTACTTGTTGGACTTGTAAGGGGCCGGACGTACCCCGACTGATGCGAGAGAAAGGTATTGGCGCTTTCTATGGAGCCAAGTGGAGCGATTGGGGCAACCAAGTGATGAACACCGTGGGCTGTTCCGACTGCCACGATGCACGTACCATGGAGCTTCGCCCGGCTCGTCCTGCTCTCTACGAAGCATGGCAACGCGTAGGTAAAGACGTGCGCAAAGCTAGCCATCAAGAGATGCGCTCACTCGTATGTGCGCAATGTCACACCGAATACTACTTTGAAAAAGAGAACAACAACTACTTGCACTTCCCTCAAGAGAAGGGTATGACCTGCGAAGCTGCAGAGGCTTACTACGATAGTATAGGCTTCTACGACTACATACACCCACTCTCTAAAACTCCTATCTTAAAGGCTCAGCACCCCGGATACGAGATGAGTCTGCAAGGAATCCATGCTCAGCGCGGTGTCAGTTGTGCCGATTGCCACATGCCATACATCCAAGAAGGTGGCATCAAGTACACCGATCACCACGTTATGAGTCCGTTGGCACACATTGATCGCACCTGTCAGACTTGCCATAGACAGGATGCCGAGACGCTCCGTCAGAATGTTTATGAGCGCCAAAAGAAAGTGTACGACTTTGCCGTCAAAGTGAACTCAGAGTTGGCCTATGCACATATCGAAGCCAAATTTGCTTGGGATAAGGGAGCTACAGAGCCAGAGATGAAGCATGTTCTCGACGATTTACGCAAGAGTCAATGGCGTTGGGACTACGCATTAGCTAGTCATGGAGCCGCTTTCCATGCCCCTCAAGAGGTGATGAGATTACTCGCTGCAGCCATGGAATATGCTAAAGATGCTCGTCTACAAGTAGCTAAAGTCGTGGCACGTCACGGTTTCACCGGCGATATTCCATTGCCCGACATCTCAACAAAGGCCAAAGCTCAGGCTTACATCGGTTTAAATATGCCGTTGTTAAAGCAAAAGAAGCAGGAATTCTTGAAAACTGTAGTTCCTGTTTGGATTGAGAAAGCACGTCAAAACAAGCGTTTCATCGCACAACCAATGTAAGAATTGGTAGACTATAAGAACTTTCCTGTCGGGAGTTAATAGAGGTAACGGGAGCTAAATACACTTAGCCTCGTTCTTCCATTAACTCCCGCTAAATACTAAACACACACACTTATGTGGAAAAAACCTTGGGGAATCATTGAAGGAAGTGCCATCGGAGCAGGCTTACTGTTAACAGGTGTCTTGCTTCAACTTACTATAGGAGGCATTGATTGGGCACTGATGGCGTGGCCAGTAAACATCTTTCTAGTGGCCATCATACTGATGAGCATAGGCGTAGGTTATGCTCTTAGAGGCAGAATCTACGCTCTTCGTTTTATGATAACACCACAGGCTGCCGTTCCGGCCGTCGCTTTTGCAGCTTTATTGACGGTCATCATGGGACTGGTCAAGCAACTTCCACCCGACCATGCACCCACCGACCCCTTGGGATTCAGCCGCATGTTAAGTTCATGGCCGTTCATCTTGACCTATCTATGGGCTACACTCATCGTCGGACTAGCCACCGTTCACCAGCTTATCCATTTCCGCCGTCGAGCCCTACCGGCTATCATCAGCCATCTAGGGCTCTTCTTAGTGGTCGTATGTGGCACCTTGGGCAGTGCCGACATGCAGCGGTTGAAGATGTATTGCATGGAAGGGCAACCCGAATGGCGTGCTTTCGACAGTCACGGTACGATGCACGAGCTACCTTTAGCGCTCCAGTTGAACCGCTTTTCCATCGACGAATATCCACCCAAACTGGTCATTGTCGACAATAAGAACAATATGCCGTTGAGCAAAAAACCGCAAACTCTGCTCATCGATGACAAATTTCAAGGTGGTACTTTAGGCTCATGGAGTATCAAGGTAACGCAACGTTTCGACGAAGCTGCGCCTCGTATGGTACCCTCTAAAGACCCTCACAAGGCGCCACAATATACTTATAAAGAGTGGAAATCGAGCGGAGCAGAGTGTGCTTTGCATGTGGAAGCCGTGCAATCGAAGACCGGTCGAAAGGTGGAAGGATGGGTTACTGGGGGCAGCTACATGTATCCGGCAGAAGTATTACGCCTCAACAAGCACGTCAGTTTAGCCACTCCACCCCGCGAACCGCAACGTTTCGCCTCCGAGGTAGAGGTCTTCACCAAACAAGGCAAACACCTTGCCACCACCATAGAGGTAAACAAACCTTTCAGTGTGGCCGGTTGGAAGATTTATCAACTAAGTTATGACGAGCAAATGGGTAAGTGGAGCAATATGAGTATCTTTGAACTCGTGACCGATCCGTGGCTCCCTATGGTCTATATAGGTATCTTCCTGATGCTTGCCGGAGCCATTTTAATGTTCGTATTTGCACAACGTAGAAAGGAGGAGAAGCCTTATGACATGGCATGAATTTATCATTTTCGCTACCATAGCAGTGGGGCTTTGGACACTGGGAGCGTATGCTGCTTGGAAAAACATCACTAAATGGGCCTATATTCTCACTGGTATCGGCCTATTGGTGTTCTTCGCTTACATCCTCGGATTGTGGAATTCGCTCGAACGCCCACCCTTACGTACGATGGGAGAAACCCGCCTGTGGTATTCGTTCTTCCTGCCTTTGACCGGTATCATCGTTTATTCGCTATGGCGATATAAGTGGATTCTCGCTTTCAGCACGCTCCTTGCAACAGTCTTTGTGTGCATCAATATCTTCAAACCAGAGATACATAGCAAGACATTGATGCCTGCTTTACAGAGTCCTTGGTTCGCTCCACACGTCATCGTATATATGTTTGCCTACGCCATCTTGGGTGCAGCGTTTGTCATGGCGTGCTATCTGCTGTTCTTGAAAAAGTCGGTCGTCACCGAAAAAGAGTTCGACATCTGCGACAACCTCGTCTATGTGGGATGGGCATTCCTCACCATCGGCATGCTCTTCGGGGCTTTATGGGCAAAAGAAGCATGGGGACATTACTGGGCGTGGGACCCGAAAGAGACATGGGCGGCAGCCACTTGGTTTGCCTATTTAGCTTATATCCATCTGCGACTCGACCGCCGAAGCAGCCCCAAAGCAGCCCTTTGGATACTCATCGTGAGCTTTGTGCTGTTGCAAATGTGCTGGTGGGGTATCAATTATCTGCCTTCTGCACAGGGTACAAGCGTACATACCTATAATTTGAATTAATCAATTGATATGAAGAAATACAAGATTGGAATTATCGGAGCGGGCAAGATTGCCGCTAAAATGGCTCATACCATAGCTGGAATGGAAGAGGCTGAATGCTATGCAATAGCCTCACGTAATCAACAAAAAGCCGATGAATTCGCACAAAAATGGGGATTCCGAAAGGCTTACGGTTCGTATGAAGCGATGGTAAACGACCCGGATGTAGACCTTGTCTACGTAGCCACACCCCATAATTTCCACTTTGAACATGCCTCACTGTGCCTGCGTCATTACAAGCCGGTGCTTTGCGAGAAGGCTTTTACAGGCAATGCACGGCAAGCCGAACAACTCTTTGCCCTTGCCAAAGAGCAGAACACATTTATCACCGAAGCCATTTGGACGCGCTATCTTCCTCTCTCTGCCACGCTCAAAGAGTTGGTGGATTCGGGCATTATCGGCACTCCTTACATGATAGCAGCCAACCTTGGATATCCTATCAAGGGCGTTGAACGCGTCAAGAAGCCAGAGTTGGCCGGTGGTGCACTGCTTGATTTGGGCGTCTACGCCCTCAATTTCGCCGCCATGCTTTTTGGTACAGACGTGAAAGAAATGTATGCCCACTGTATCAAAGCACCCAGCGGTGTGGATGCCCAAACCTCCATCACGCAGATATATCCCGACAATCAGATGGCTCTGTTGGCTTGTTCCATGTACGCTCGAACCGATAAGCAAGGCATCATATCGGGCGATTGCGGTCAAATCATCGTCGAAGACTTCAATCATCCGCAATCTATCACTGTATACGATAGCAACTATCAACCCATCAAGCACATTCCCCATCCACCTCATATCACCGGTTACGAGTACGAAGTACGTGCTTCTATCGAAGCCATAGAGCATGGTTGGCTCGAATCTCCCTACATGCCGCATGCTGAAACCATCCGTATCATGAAACAGATGGATGAGATTCGGCGACAACTAGGCATCGTCTATCCTTTCGATTAACAAAAAAGGTAGTTAGGATTAAGCCTTCCTCGTATTCATAACATAGTATATTTCTGTCCAAAGGACAGCCTATTCATAGCCGTAGGCCTTTAGGCCTACGGTAACAATGACAGTAAAAAACGAGTCTGAAAGACTCCCCTTTGTAACACAATGGATATTTAATCCGACAATGCAATGGGAAGTCTTTCAGACTTATTTTTTTTTGTTCCCTATCATTCCGGAAGCATCAAGGCATCCAGCTATTCAAAAGGGTTGTCCTATCGGACCAAGATACAGTCATAAAATCTTGCTTATGACCGTAGTTTCGTATCTCTATACAGCTATTCTTACTCCCAAGTAGCAGTCTTGGTACAATTCAGTTTCACCTGCTGATTACCACAATGGAACAAGAATTCGCCCTCTTCAAGTGCCCATTTCATATCACTATTGACAAAAGCCAACGAACGGGCGGGAACCTTCAAGGTCACGGTCTTCGTCTCACCGGGTTGCAAATCTATCTTGTCGAAGCCGCACATATTGCGATTATCGGGAACCAATGAAGCCACAACATCCGAGAAATACAGCAGCACTGCCTCTTTTCCGGCTTTCTGTCCACTGTTCGTTACGTCTACAGACACTGTCAACTCGTCGTTCACATCAAACGAAGTCTTGTTCACACGCAAATTACTATACTTGAAAGTGGTATAGCTCAAGCCTGCACCAAACGGCCACTGAACATCCATTTTAGCGTCGTAATTGTAGTTACCTGCCATCGTACTCTGGTTCTCGCTCACCTTATAGTCGTATGTATGCAGCGAACTGGTGGTACGAGGATAGGTAAATGGCAATTTACCGGAGAAGTTACAATCGCCTGCCAACAGGTTGGCGAGCGCATCACCACCATAGTTTCCGGGCAACATCACGTCTACCACAGCCTTCGACAGAGGCACAATATCGTTGATGATACGTGGCCGACCACCGTTCAACACCAAAACAATGGGCTTACCGGTCTTTGCCAGTGCCTTCACCAAGTGGCGCTGATTTTCGCTCAACATCAAACTGTTGAAGTTTCCGGGAGTCTCGCAATACGAGTTTTCACCCACACATGCCACGATGACATCGCTGTTTCCAGCTGCAGCTACAGCCTTCTCCAAATCAGAAGCATCCTCTGCTTCCCAGTCGGAACCAGCCTTATAGCGCACACCTTCGGCCAACGTCACATTCGCAGCACCGAACTTATTGGCCAAAGCCTTATAGATACTGTTGTACTTATCGCCCACCAGCTGGTCGGTCTTATCGCCCTGCCATGTGTACGACCAACCACCATTGAGACCACGGAGTGTGTTGGCATTGGGTCCGGCAACGAGTATTCGCGTATCTTTCTTCAACGGAAGGATACCGTCTTCGTTCTTCAATAGCACCTCACCTTCCTCTGCGAAGCGTGTAGCCTCGGCTGCAAACTTGGACGAAGCAAATTCGGGATAGTTCTTAGCTATCCTCTCCGGCTTGTCCCATGTCTTCTTATCGAAGAGTCCCACGCGGTATTTGAAACGCAAGATACGGCTCACCGCATCGTCAATACGACTCATCGGAACAAGTCCTTCGTTCACGGCTTGCTTCAGAAGCGTACAAAAATCCACGCTATAGGGATCCATACTCATGTCGATACCAGCATTGATAGCCATAGCGATGGCATGTTTCTTGTCGGCAGCCACATGTTCACGAGTGTACAAGTTGTTGATGTCGGCCCAGTCGGTAACTATCATTCCATCCCAGTTTAAGCCATCCTTGAGCCAATCGGTCAACATTTTTTTGTTGGCATGGAAAGGCACTCCGTTGTTGGAAGCAGAGTTGACCATCAGCGTTAACGCCCCATTCTCCACACAATGTTTGAACGGTTCAAAGTAACGCTCCTTGAGTTCACGCTCTGTTATCATCGATGGCGTACGGTCTTTACCCGTTACCGGTACACCGTAAGCCATGAAATGCTTGATGCTTACAGCCACGTGGTTCATATCGATGTGGTTAGGATCGGGACCTTGATAGCCTTTCACAGCCTGCACAGCCATCACGCTATTCACGTAATCGTCCTCTCCGAAGCTCTCCCACATACGTGGCCAGTTGGGATTTCTACCCAAATCCATCACCGGAGCATATACCCATGGGATGAGACAAGCGCGACTCTCGTAGGCCGAAACTTCTGCCACACGAAAGGGAATATTCTTGTTGAACGATGCAGCCTGCACAATGGGCTGGGGGAAGAAAGTAGCACCCATGGTATAAGTAGCACCATGAATCTGGTCTACACCATACACCTGTGGAATACCATTGACCGCCATCGACTTGCGATTTAGTTCGCTGATGAGTGTACGCCATACCTTGGGAGTCTGCGCAACGCTCAACGGGACGTTTAGAATCGAGCCCACTCGGTATTTACCGAGTACGGTATCGGTCTGCACGGGCGACAATGCGAAGCCGGTCTTTGCCTTGGAGAAGTCGGTGATAGCGTCTATCGTTATCTCACACATCTGTCCCACTTTATCGTCCAACGACATCTTAGACAATTGCTCTTTCACTTGTTTCTCTATGTTGGCATCTGGTTTGATAGCCGGACGTACGCTCTGCGCCCATGCACAGAAACCCACTTGGAGAGCCAACATCGTTAATACGAGTTTTCTTTTCATTCGATTTGTAGTTGTTATTATTAGGTAATTTGTTGATTATATCTACGATATTTGAATTAGTAGAGCTACTATATAAAATACGTATATATATGGCCTTTCCCCTTACTAGAGATCGCTTTCATCAGTAAACCGGTTTATTTGTCTACTCAATTTATTCTCCCTCTCCTTGGGAGAGGGCTGGGGAGAGGCTACTGCAAAGCCCCTGCAACATCACTGCATAGCTTCTTCAGCATTGCTGCCAAGCCGATGCAGCATCTTTGCCTCGTCCCTGCAGCAACTCCATTGTGAGAACGTTGCCAGCCAATGGAATCAAGCTTGCGTTAGCAAATGTACATAAAAATCGGGATATATCCTGCATTTCGTATATAAAAAGCAGATGAAAGGAATGGAAAAGTAGTATGTTAGTTGTTAAGTTTTTTAGTTGTTGGAGGAAGATAGCATAAGGGTATGGAGGGGTAACATGTCGCACTAGTATCCCAATGAACAGGCATTATCAAGGCAATAGTAGAGACGGAAAATCTTCCACAGCTGTCCCAACACTACTAATATAAAGACTCCTGCCGACCATGAGACTTCCCATTATATTATCTAACACATAAAATGCGACATATAGGGGAGTCTTTCAGACTCGATTATTATCGCCATTGGTACCGTAGGCCTAAAGGCCTACGGCTATGAAGGGGCTGTCCTTCGGACAGAAATACCCACAATGCCACCTCCGCAAACAAGAACTGATAATGCAATCTTTGTCCGGTAGGACAACCCTTATCAATAGCCGGATGCCTTTAGGCTTCCGGAATGATAGAACGCTATAAAGAAAGACAAGTCTGAAAGACTTCCCATTGTACCAGCTAACACATAAAAACCGGGAACAATCTTCGCTTTCGCTCGATTGTCCCCGGCTATGAATAGGTAGCCTTCTAGGCTAATAAATTCTAATCATGTATAGAATTAATAAGTAGGATTCTGCTCCATCTTCGGGTTAGCGTCGATTTCCGACTGTGGAATCAACGGCAGTTCCTTCTTAGACTTCCAAGTGTCGATGGTCTGAGCATCGGCATTGAGCACACTGTGCCAGCCTCTATTATCTGCATTTGTGTAGCGAACAATCTTCTCACCACGACGCAGTGCATCGAAGTAACGCTGTCCCTCACCTACCAACTCTTTACGACGCTCCATATAGATGCGGTCTTCGGTAACGTCGGCAGCAGTTACTTGCTTGCCGGTATCGGTGGTACGATTCTTGATAATAGCGTTGAGATATTCAGCAGCCTTGTCCTTCTTATTAGCTTTGAAAGCAGCCTCGGCAGCGCTCAAGTAAACCTCTGACAAGCGGAGCAAAGGAATATTGTTCATACGAACCTCTACGCTACCGGCCGGTGCAGGATATTTATTGATGTAAACGGCACGACCTTCGAAAGTCTTAGCCTTGAGTTCTGAGCTAGAAGTAGCCTTCAATAAGATGTTGTTACGAACATCCTTAGGGTCACTTGCCAATGCATCGGCAAATGTCTTAGTAACGATGAGATCGCCATAACCGGCAGCTACTTTTTCAGCATCGGTATTCTCTGTCAAGAGATAAGCGATACCTTCACGGTCGGTCCAATCTGATGTACCGCTGATAGCCAACTCAAAGAGCATCTCATTAGCGTGAGCTTTGTCGTCTTTCTGCCATGCGTTAGCATACTCAGCAGAAGTCCAAAGAGCATAAGGAGAGTTCTTGATGATATCTTCGGCCGTAGAAAGGGCATTGTTGTAGTCGCCCTTAGTCAAATAAACCCTTACAAGCAGAGCCTTAGCAGCCCAAGCATTGATATAACCGGGAGTAGCCTTGGTAGACAAAGCACCCGAAGCAATAGCAGAAGTCAAGTCTTTGATAATCTGAGTATAGCACTCAGCTACCGTAGCACGACCTACCTGTGTTGCAGGTTCCATAGACGTGGTGGCCATGGGAGCACCATAAGAAGCTCCATTATCCTGTAGATAAGGCTTACCATAGACACGAGTCAAGTCGAACATAGCCATGGCACGAATCACCTTGGCTTCGTTCTCATACTGTGCAACAGCCTCTTTGTTCTTATCTTGATCGGTAATAACGCCACCGTTTGCAGCCTCAATGATGCGATTGGCACGTCCTAAGACGATAAGCGGAGTACGCCATACAGAGTTTTTCGAGGTAAAATCATCGGCCGTCTTGTATTCCATTTTGTAATAGAACTCACCACGGCTACTACCATAGCTGGCATTGTACTGTACATCCTCGCCACGAACATCACCATAGACAAACATGTTGGCACCATAATAGTCTACATAATCAGATGAACGACCTTTGAGTGCTGAATAAAGACCGACACGTGCACTAGCCAGACTGGCTGTGGTTGTAATAGCCGTAGAGGCATCAATACCGTCGGATGGTTGCCGATCGAGCCACTCATCACCACAAGAAGACAAACCCGTTACGGCTGTGAGGCAGATAACTGCACTATATATAAATTTAGATACTTTCATTTTTGGTATGCTTTATGTTTAGAAACCAATTTCAATTCCGAATGTGTAAGTTCTCAACTGTGGAGTCTGGAAGTTTGCAAGTCCAGTTACTGGCAGCTCAGGATCTACATAGAGATCAGCCGACTTCCATGTCAACAGGTTGGCACCAGAGAAGTATACGCGAGCCTTATTGATACCCAAGCTGCGAATATACTGCTGAGGAACGGTGAAACCAATGGTCAAGTTCTTCAAACGCAGATAGTCCAAAGGCATCATCCAACGAGAAGAGTAAACGAATGTGCTGCCATACTGGAACTTAGGGAGTTTAGCTGCAGTGTCGCCCTCGCCCTTCCACATCTTAGAGAGGTCGTAGTAAGCAGGCGTAGCTCCCTTATACAGTGCAGAGCCACCGTTAGAGTGCTGCCAACGCGGATAGTCGTAGGCGTCGCCACCAAGCTGGTAAGTGAAGGTGAAACCAAGGTCGATGAACTTCCAACGCAAGTTGTTGGTGATACCACCGGCAACGCTTGCCTCTGCGCTACCAAGAATTACCTTCTTAGCTTCGTTGGCATTGGTCGTGGTGTTGCGAGCATTTGCCGAACCATCGTTGATGTAATAAAGTTCTTTACCGGTCTTAGGATCTACACCAGCATACTCGTAACCGTAGTATGAATTGTAAGTTTCGCCTACCTTATGGAACAATACACGACCATAATTAGAATCCTGAACCATATCGCTTTCGCCATCAAGTTTCACCAGTTCATTGTGATTGTGAGAGAGGTTCAATGTTGTAGACCAGCTGAAGTCCTTGGTATTGAAGTTTTCAGAAGTCAAGGTAAGTTCCCAACCGGTGTTCTTCAGCGAACCGATATTGGTAGCCATGGTTGCAACTTTACTTGTAGTGTCGAAATAACCGGGAACGGCAGACATGGTCAAATCGTAAATCAAATCGGTGGTTTTACGTGTGTACCAGTCGAAAGATGCTGTGAAACGCTGCAAGAAAGTCAAGTCGAAACCTACGTTGAAGGTACGATTCTTCTCCCATTTCAAGTCAGGGTTACCTATATTTACAATACCCATACCCGACTGACCATTATACTTTTCACCATATTTAAACAGGTTCATATATGGATAGTAGCCTGAAGGCTGTGTACCATTGGTACCGTAAGACACGCGAAGTCTACCATCTGTAAGGATATCTTTGGTTGATTCCATGAACTTCTCAGCAGAGAAACGCCATGAAGCTGATGCAGACCAGAAGTCACCCCAACGATTATTGCGAGCCAAGCGAGATGTTCCATCACGGCGGAAGCTTAGACCTGCATAGTACTTATCGTCATAGTTATAGTTGACACGACCCAAGAATGAGGTCAAACGTGAATCATAAACTTTACTTTCTGATGTTGTTTCACCGGCATTAGCAACTTCATAGAGTTCACCGGGATACTGAGAACCGTTCAAAAAGTTGTACTCATAATGCATATCTTCGGTCTCGAAACCAAGCAAAGCATCAAGATTGTGCAAGCCAAATGAGCGGATATAAGAAAGCTGAGTCTGTGTGTTTACCTGCTCAGAGATGTTCAAGACACGCTGAACCACACCACTGGAAGACTTACCATTATTGGAGTTACGATCCCAAATAACGGTCTCGCGACCACCGATATAGTCATAAGTTACTTTCTCGCTCAAGTCAAGTCCCTTAGCAATATGATAAGTTAACTTAGCAGAGTTCAACATTCTGCGAACGATATTGCGGTCGGTAGAGTGCAAATACTCATAAAGTGGGTTTACACCTACATAACCGGGGCCCTGTGTATAAGAACCATCCTCATTGTAAGCAGTACTAGATGGATTTTGGAAGAAAACATAGTTTGCCACTGCACCATCGTAAGATGTAGCCTCACCGGCAAGACTTTGTGTCATCTTCGACATCATAGAAGACACATTTACTGTAAATTTACCAAAGTCATGTGTCAAGTTCAAGCTCCCAGAAAAGCGTTCCAAGCCTTGATTAGCCACAATACCTTCTTGCTTATTGTAAGCCATAGAGGTATAGAACTTAGTCTTATCGTTACCACCGGATACGCTTACCTCGTAGTTGCTATGGCTACCGTTCTTGAACAAAAGATCCTTCCAATTGGTCCAACCAGTCTTAGGCTCTGCGGCATAATCGTCGATATCACCGGCAGCAGCAGTCGCAGCTTCGGCGGCAGACTTACCTTCCTCGAACATATAATAGTTTTCTAGACCCTTCAAAAGCAATGCGCGACGAGCAGCACCACCTAGTTGTGGACGATAATTTACGGCCATATTAGAGAAGCCCCAATCGCTATGGAAGTTCACATTTGTCTTACCCTTGCTACCGCTTTTGGTCGTAATAACGATGACACCATTAGCAGCTCGCGAACCATAAAGAGACGCTGCGGCAGCATCTTTGATAACCGTTATAGACTGAATATCGTTAGGGTTGATGGTTGCCAAGATGTTGGTACCGGCATCACTATAAGTAAATTCACTCGTATTGCCCGACTGAACAGGCGTTCCATCAATAACATAGAGAGGGTTGTTACCTGCATTGATAGAACCCATTCCACGTACACGGATAGATGGAACAGAACCCGGTGAACCGGAACCTGATGTTATCTGTACACCGGCAACGCCACCGGCCAATTTATCTTCGATAGATACGACAGGTACTTCGGCCAACTTATCAGTATTCATCGTCGCAGCAGAACCGGTAAATGAAGACTTCTTGAAGTTACCATAACCAGTTACAATCACTTCGTCGAGTACATGATTATCGGGCTGAAGAACAACCTTTAAGTTTTCAGCGGCCTTTACTGTCTGCGATTTCATGCCAATATATGAAATCTCAAGTTTTGCATTGTTAGGCACAGTCATACTAAACTGTCCGTCCAAATTGGTAGCGGCACCCGTATTAGTGCCCACAACTTTTACCGAAGCACCAATGACCGGTTGCCCATCTTCAGCAGAGATGACTGTACCGGTAACATGAATTTGTGCCAGAGCCACTCCCATCCATAGGAAGAGACCGGTCAAAATTAACGTTAGTCTTTTCATAAAAATCTCTCTCGTTTAATAATGTTGATTTGTATTATTTCTATTCTTTCTCTCTTAAAGCTTTCTCTCTTGATCCTAGTCCCATCTCAAGACTTAGTTTCGGATTTATATTTAATGCATACAAATGCATGTATTTTATTAACAAACATAGCTCTTATGTTGCGAATTGCAAAATTAATGCAATTTTAATTTATACCAAAACTTTTATTAATAAAATTAGAGCAAAAGCGCATTTTTAACGATAAAACGTCATTTCAAGACCATAAATTTGATATAAATCATTATTTTTACGCTCAACAAGTCAGCAAAGTGGCGGTATAAACTCCCAATAGGTATCATCATGAAAGTAAGAAAATGAAAGTTCGGCAACACCACATCACCTCACAAGCTTCTTTACACCTATTATATATACGCCCTTGGGAAGATGAGTAAGATTTGGCTTTCCGTTGGCCAACATTTCAACATGGAAAGCTTGTCCCTGCATGTTGTAGGCCACGATAGTCCTACTATGAGCAGCATTCACACCATCAATGCCCGTT